>JBDHMR010000076.1:0-6688 GCA_039656035.1 Gemmatimonadota bacterium | reverse complement strand
CGCGCCGTCTGATTCCGGCGCGACACCGCGTAGGCTCCCCAGGGACCGGTGAAGGTGACGAACGCGACCAGGCACAGCGTGACTGGAATGACCTTGATGTTGCGGCTGCGGGTGAAGATGAAGTACAGTGCGATGCCCGCCAGCCACAGCGACAGGACCACCAGGAAGTAGCGTTTCTCGGTGATGCCGTATTGATCGATCCGTTGCCAGATGGCCAGCAACAGCATCACGATGGAGGGCATCAACGCCAGGTAGAACCAGCGTCCGTAGCTGCGAATCCAGCGGTTTTCTTCGCGGTCCTCGATGGGATGGACCAGAAGAAGCGACAAGATCCCCACGACGGCGACGCCCGAAACCAGGAAGCCGATCCAGCCGCTGGGCCACACGCGGGTCACCAGGATCTTGCCGAGGTAGATGGTGAGGATGGCGAGGTAGACGGTGACGATGGGGACCAAGGCGAACTGGCTGAAGACCTTGATGATGGCCGGGTAATCGGTCTTGGTATCCAGTTCCTCGAGGTCCTCGGGTACACCGCCCAGAAAGAACCAGGTGCCGAAAACGAAGGCCATGAAGAACCAGAGCCGGCCGTATGTTTCGCCCTCCACGTCGACGCCCAGAAGGTTGTCGATCCCCGCCAGCGCGCCCGACAGCCCGGCGAAGAGAACGCCGGCAAACACCGCAGTCGTCAGTGCCCGGAGTAACAGGGTTCGGTTGTACTGCCAGAAGCCGCTCAGTTCGCCGGCTCGGATATAGGGTGCGAACGCGGCGAACAGATGGAGACCGAGGCTGAGCTGGACGTAGCGGAGGGCGGTCACTTCCTCGGACCAGGCTGTTCGAACGAAAAACAGCGCTATCAGGGCCGCCACACCTCCGGCGTGGATCAGCCAGCGCCGGGTGCCTGACCAGCGCCGGCGTTCGCCGAGGAGCGTGAGGCCGACGAAGAGCGGGAGGCCCAGGGTGCTGACGTAGAGGAGGCGTTCGAGGGGGTCCTCGTCGATCGGCGAGTCGATCAGCACCATCCCGGCACCGGCGGCCACCAGGCCGGAGGTCACGACCAACGGGAACCGCCGGGCCACATGAGCCGCGGCGGCGCCGGCGCGGTGGAGTGATGGGAGGTCCATGACTCCAATATACGGCCTGTGCCCCCGCCTGGCCCGTTGGCCTTATCTTCCTTATAGTACTCAGTCCTTCCATTCGAGCGCTGATTGCCAACTGTCACCGAAGAAATCCGTACAGCGTTAGCGGATCGCTATGTCGTCGAGTCCGAACTCGGCGAGGGCGGCATGGCCACGGTGTACCTGGCCCACGACGTCAAGCACAATCGCAAGGTGGCGCTCAAGGTGCTGCGGCCTGAGCTGGCCGCGGTCATCGGTGGCGCGCGCTTCCTGCAGGAGATCGAAACCACCGCCAACCTGCAGCACCCCCACATTCTCTCGTTGCACGACTCGGGTGAGGTCGGCGGTACGGTGTACTACGTCATGCCGTACATCGAAGGGGAATCGCTGCGTGACCGGCTGGATCGTGAAAAGCAGCTCCCCGTGGCCGATGCCGTGCGTCTGGCCGGTGAGGTGGCGGGCGCGTTGGATTATGCCCACAGACATGGCGTCATTCATCGAGACATCAAGCCCGAGAACATCCTGCTGCACGACGGCCGCGCCACGGTGGCCGATTTCGGTATCGCCCTGGCCGCCTCGAGCGCCGGCGGTTCGCGCATGACCGAAACCGGCATGTCACTGGGCACGCCGCACTACATGAGTCCCGAGCAGGCCATGGGGGAGCGGGAACTCGACGCTCGCACCGACATTTACGCGCTCGGTTGTGTGTTATACGAAATGCTGACCGGGGAGCCGCCGTTCAACGGGCCCACGGCCCAGGCGATCGTGGCCAAGGTCATGGCCTCCGAGGCTGAACCCGTCACCACCATTCGCAAGACCGTGCCGCCGGAAGTGGCTGACGCCGTCCACGCAGCGCTCCAGAAACTCCCGGCGGACCGGTTCGCCACTGCGGCGGAGTTCGCCTCGGCCCTGAGTGGCCAGGGATCGCCGCCAACCCGGAGCCACGCGGCGATACGTGCCGCGCCCACATCGCGCGTCCCCATGGTAGGGGCCATCACCGTGGCGATGCTCGCGACGGTAGCCGCGGTGTGGGGGTGGTCCCGGGCAGATCAGGCGCCCCCTGTCCACCGGCTCAACGTGCGGCTCGACAAGAGCTATCTGCTCCGGTCGGCAGATTCGCCGGCGTTGTCCCCCGACGGTTCGTTGCTGGCCTACAACGATGTGGAAGGCAACATCGTGCTGCTCCAGCGTGATCGGTTGATCGCCGAGCCGGTGCGCGACGGGGCCAATGGGTGGGGCCCGTTCTTCTCACCGGACAATGGCACGGTCGGGTTCGTCACGGGATTTCCGGGAGATCTGATACTGGTGCCAGTTGCGGGCGGACCCTCGAGGACCGTGGTCGTGGATTCGGCCCACGGATACGGCGCGTCGTGGAGCGATGACGGCTGGATCTATTACCTCGGTACCGCCGATGGCCGGGTTTCCCTCCTGCGGGTACGACCTGATGGTGGTGAGCCGGAACTGGTCGCGGCGCCTCGGCCGGAAGAAGACGAGCTGGCGTTTCATTCACCGGAGGCACTACCTGGTGGCAAGGCCGTGTTGGCGACTTTGTGGCGCCGTCGCGGGGCCACGGACATCGTCGCCATCGATATCGCCAGTGGAGCGCGCGAAGTGCTCGCCACCGGTGTACGGGGGCTGTACGCACGATCTGGGCATCTGGTGGTGGTCCGTGGTGATGGCGTGATGGAGGCGAGGTCATTCAATGCAAGCACGTTGCAATCCTCGGGCCGACCGGTGGTGATCACCAAGGTTGCCTGGGTGCGCGCCCAAGGGAGGCCCCCCATTGCTTTGTCGCACGAGGGGACGTTGCTCTATCTGGAGTATGACTGGTCGTCCGCGATCGTTCGCGTCACGCCGGACAGCCGGCGAACTCGCGTGGATCCCGGCTGGAGTGGTCGCTTCGAAAACATCTCGGTCTCCCCCAAGGGAGACCGACTACTGGTGTCCGCCTATCGCGATGGCCGTTCGGGTATCTGGGTCAAGGCGCTCGACACCGGTCCACTGACACGCCTGGCGACGGAGGGTACCTATTCCTATCGGCCTAGCTGGTCACCGGATGGGCGGTCGGCGATGTTCATCACCGACGTGGAGGGGCGACCTCAAGCCTATACGACGGCAGCCGATGGCACGTCCGATTCGGAAAACCTCCTCGGCCGACTCGGCGCCGTGGACGAGGTGTTCGTCTCGCCGGATGGACAATGGACGGTGTTCCGCGCCGGATCCGGGGGTGGGCGTGACCTCTACGCGATCCGCAATGTCCCGGACGCCGAGCCCGTACCGCTCGCCGTCTCCGAGTTCGAGGAATACTCGCCCACGTTGTCTGCCGATGGCAAGTGGTTGGCCTACGGGTCCGACGAGTCGGGCCGGTCAGAGGTCTACGTGCGGCCATTCCCCGATGCCTCTAGCGGTCGTTGGCAAGTGTCGCGTGAAGGAGGCACCGAACCGCTCTGGGGGCCCGAGGGAAGGATTCTGTTCTATCGTCGCGGGGAACGCGGCGACCTGATCCGGGTCCAGGTGGCAGCCGGTGACGCGTTTCGGGTCACAACCGAGGAGGTGTTGTTTCCCACCTTGGAATACCAGACAGACACCCGGAATCGCAATTGGGACATCAGCCCGGATGGAGAGTCGTTCTATTTCATCCTGGAGACGCCGGTCGGCGAGGCCCGTCAGGTGATGGTGTTGAACTGGTTTGAGGAATTGGAGCAGATGTCAGGAGGGCAGTGATTGTGAGGTGCGTCGTGCGTTGTACGTCGTGCGTGGGTGTGCACCACGGACGTGGCACCGTTCCTGGCCCAACGCCCGCCTATTCCTTATAGTAGTCCCACCCTTCTAGTCGAGCGCCCATTGCAAAACGTAACAGAGGAACTTCGCACAGCCCTGATCGACCGCTATGTCATCGAGGGCGAACTCGGTGAGGGTGGGATGGCCACGGTCTATTTGGCGCACGACACCAAGCACAACCGCAAGGTGGCGCTCAAGGTCTTGAAGCCCGAGCTGGCGGCGATGATCGGGGCCGAGCGGTTCCTGAAGGAAATCGAAGTCACGGCCAAGCTGCAGCATCCACATCTCCTGCCGTTACACGACTCCGGCGAGGCCTCGAGCTTCCTCTACTACGTCATGCCCTACGTCGAGGGCGAGACGCTGCGCGCCAAGCTGGAGCGGGAGAAGCAGTTCGCCATCGACGACGCCATCGAACTCACGCGGGCCATCGCCGGAGCACTGGACTACGCTCATCGGCAGGGAGTGATTCACCGGGACATCAAGCCTGAGAACATCCTCCTGGTTGAGGGCCAGCCGCAGGTGGCTGACTTCGGTATCGCGCTGGCGGTGAGCCAGGCGGGAGGAACTCGGCTCACCGAAACCGGACTGTCGATCGGCACGCCGCAGTACATGAGTCCCGAACAGGCCATGGGAGATCGGGAACTGGACGCCCGGAGCGACGTCTATTCGCTGGGGGCCATGTTGTACGAGATGTTGACGGGAGATCCACCCTACATGGGGTCGACGGCTCAGGCGATCGTGGCCAAGGTGATCACGGAGCACGCGCCGCCGGTCACCGCCACGCGAGACACGGTACCGCCGCACGTGGCGGCCTCGGTGGACAAGGCGCTGGCCAAGCTCCCGGCAGACCGGTTCACTTCCGCGGCGCACTTTGCCGAAGCATTGGTGACGCCGGGCTTCACCGGGCTCACGGTCGAGGTTGCGTCTCAGGCTGGACCGGCTGCTTACACCAGCCGGCGCACCACGACAGTTCTGGCGGGAGCCACGGTGTTGATGACGCTGCTATTCATCGGCGCCATGATCACCCGCCCGGGCACAGACGCGCTGCGCGTGGAACGCCAGCGGGTCATGCTGTTCGACGGGGACACGGATGAGGCGGCCATCCTGTTCGGCGCGGCCGTGGCACCCGAAGGGGACGGCATCGTCTTCGTGGACACGGTGGCAGGGAGCGAAGGGCTGTGGCTCAAGGACCATGACCGAGCGACCGCTATACTGCTGGCCGGGACCGAAGGCGCCATTAGTCCGTTCTTCTCACCCGACGGGCAGTGGATCGGTTTCTTCGCCGACGGGAAACTCCGAAAGACTCCGCGACGCGGCGGATCGGCCATCACCCTCACCGATTCGGCCCGTGGCGTCGCCCGTGGTGGAACCTGGCTGGAAGATGGCACCATCGTCTTCAACCACCGGTGGAGTCTCTATCGTGTAGCCGAAACCGGCGGCCAGGCGGAATTGCTGTTGGCAGGAGCTGACACCGCAGGATTTACCAGGCTGGTACTAGGGATCCAGTCCGTCCGGGGCGATCGCGGCGTGCTGTTCACCGGGTGTAACTCCAGTTGTGGCGAGAGCGAGACCTATGTTTTCGATTTTGCGGCCGGGGAGGCGCGTCAGCTCGTGGAGGAGGCGAGCATGGCCTGGCATACTTCTACTGGCCATCTGATCTATGTTCGGCGGGATGGAGGTGTGTTCGCTGTGCCGTTCGACGCCCAGTCGCTGGCCCTGACCGGCGCCGCGGTCCCGGTTCTGGGAGAGTTACGGATGACGCCGGCCGACTTCCCCGACGCCGTGCTCGGTGCCGATGGAACGTTTCTGCACGTAACAGGTACGTCTCTGTCGGGCGAGGCAGAAGCCGTGTGGGTTGACCGAGACGGCCAGGCATCGCCGGTGGATACCGGATGGATCATAGAGGTCGGCGGTCAGAACGACGGAGTCGCTCTATCGCCCGACGGCACCAAGCTGGCCATCACCATTAAGGACGAAAACAGCGATCTTTGGGTCAAGGAACTCGACCGCGGACCGCTGACCCGGTTGACGTTCGAAGGTGAAGAAAACACTCGGCCGGTGTGGACACCGGATAGCCGGTCGGTCAGGTTCATCTCCAACCGTGGCGGCCGCAACAGTTTGTGGGCCAAGCGGGCGGACGGCAGCGATCAGGCGGTGGAGTTCGTTGGATTGCCTCACCCGGTGTGGGAAGTGGTCCAGTCCCCCGAGGGTGAGCCCGCTCTCATTCGTGTCGGATCGGGCGGGTCCAGTCGCGATCTCTTGTTGGTGCAGGAGGGAGACAGCGCTACCGTGAGTCTCCTCTCGGGGGAATACGATGAATTTGGCGCCACCCTGTCGCCGGACGGCAAGTGGCTGGCCTACGTCTCCGATGAATCGGACCGGGCCGAGGTTTACGTCCGGCCGTTTCCCGATGCCGGTGCCAGCCGGTGGCAGTTGTCCAAATCGGGAGGTCGCGAGCCCCTCTGGTCCCACAGCGGTCGGGAGATCTTCTACGTCAACGGCGACGGGGCCATGGTGGCGTCCCAAGTGACAACCGAGCCGACCTTCCGGGTCGATGGCGAGGTGGTGTTGTTCCCCATGGATCAGGATTACCGGCGAGACCTGGTTTACCGGGCCTACGACGTGACGCAGGACGATCAGCGGTTCGTGATGTTGCGGATCGTCGAGTCGGAGGATGAAAGTGCGGGAAGCGACCTGATTCTGGTGAAGAACTGGTTTACGGAGTTGGAAGAGATTCTCGGTAGTGAATAGGGGCGTTGGGCGTTGGGCGTAGGGTGTTGTAGAACGTAGGC
>JBDHMR010000075.1:0-6707 GCA_039656035.1 Gemmatimonadota bacterium | reverse complement strand
CTACCTCGACGATCGGACCCGGTGCGGTCAGTCCTGCAACCAGGTCTCCAAGAAAACGGGCTTCATCGAACGCGATCTGCCCGGTAGCAAAAGCCGGCCCTACCCTTCGCTCGATGAAATCCAATCGCAGCCGGTGCTTGAGTCGAGCAATAAAGCCGTGCGATCCCATCGATTATCTCCTCGTGGCTGCATCAGGTACCAAGGCTGATCGAGCCGGCAACGTAACCGCCCACGCCAGGACACCGAAAGGAGCAACCACACCCCCGAGCGTGCTATGCTACACGGATGACCGACCAACCGTCGTCGCTCGATAACCCGGAATACCCACTCGAACTGTCCGCCCCCACCATGCGCGCCATGGTCGAACAGGCCATGGCCCGGATTGTCCCTCACATCGAATCGCTGCCGGAGCAACCCGCTTCCGACACCACAGGAGGTGAGGCCCTCGCCCTGTCGCTGCGGGAGCCGATCCCGCGACAGGGACAGGCGTTCGAAACGCTGTTCGACGAGGTCTTTCGAGTAACCCGCACCAGTTTTACGGCGAGCGGCCCAGGCTACCTGGCCTACATTCCAGGCGGTGGGGTGTTTCATACCGCCGTTGCGGACCTCATCGCCGATGCCATCAACCGCTACGTCGGCGTCTGGGCCGCCGCCCCCGGGTTGGCCCAACTCGAGGCCAACGTCGTCCGTTGGTTCTGCGACATGGTCGGCTACCCGGAATCCGCCGGCGGCTTCCTGACATCCGGAGGGTCGTTTGCCAATCTCTCGGCGGTGGTGACCGCGCGCCGCAGGCACCTGCCCGAGGATTTCCTCCGGGGCACCATCTACACCTCCGACCAGGTCCACCATTCGGTGCACAAGGCGGCCCTTCTGGCCGGGTTCCCCACGGCCAACGTCCGCAGCGTGCCCACGGATGACGACTTCCGCATTCGGCTGGACGCGCTCGCCGACCACATCGCCGGCGACCGGCAAGAGGGGTATCAACCGTTCCTGATCGTCGGGTCGGCGGGGACCACCAACACCGGAGCGGTGGACGATCTCACCGGGTTGGCGGATTTGGCCGAACGGGAGAACATGTGGTTTCACGCCGACGCGGCGTACGGGGGGTTCTTCATGCTGACCGATAGAGGTCGCCAGGGACTGGCGGGCCTGGAACGGGCCGATTCGCTGTCACTCGATCCTCACAAGGGATTGTTCGTTCCCTACGGCACCGGATCGCTCCTGGTGAAGGATCGGAACACGCTGGTCCAAGCCCACAGCGTGTCCGCCGACTACATGCCCACCCTCCAGGACAACACCGACCTGGTCGATTTTTGTGAGATATCACCCGAGTTGTCCCGCCCGTTTCGCGGGCTTGGCGTCTGGCTCCCGATCAAGATGCATGGCATCGAGGTGTTCGCCCAGGCGTTGGACGAGAAACTCGATCTGTCGCAGTGGATCACCAACCAACTGGAACAGCTTGAAGGCCTGGAGATCTTGGGGCGCCCCCAGCTGACGGTCACGGCGTTTCGGGTCATGCGCCCAGGCTGGTCCCTCGATGAATCCAACCGCGCGACCCGCTCACTGCTAGACGCCGTAAACCGCCGCCGCCGAGTGTACCTCACCGGAACGATGCTGGACGACCGGTTCGTGATCCGAATCTGTATCTTGAGTTTCCGCACCCATCTGGATCGGATGGTGATGTGCTACGAAGATATTGTGGCAGGGCTGGAGGCTCTGTAGGGAGGGCTAAGAGGGCTAAGAAGGCTAAGAGGGCTAATACGTCTTTTCCCTCTTAGCCCTCTTTTCCCTCTTAGCCCTCTTAGCCCTCCTCCTACCGCCAACTCCCAACGAGCATCTCGTCAACCGTATCGCGCACGATTGGCAGCGAATCGAACTCCGGCACAAACTCGCTGATATCCGGTGACCGCCAGTTGGCAATTCCGTCGCCGAATTCCTGGGCGGCTAGTTCGAGGTCGATCGGCTCCTGGCCGGGGCCGCCTTCTACCGCACTGACACGCTCCAGGTTTTCTGCGGCCTTGTGATACTCGGCGTCGATGGTCAATGCGTCCTGGTAGGCCTGGGCTGCCTGGCCGAAGTGACCGGTCAACTCGAGTGCCATCCCCAAGTTGTTGCGCACGACGGCGAGGTCGTCCCGCAGCTGGCCGGCTCGGGCGAGCGGCCCGATAGCGTCTACGCTGCGACTCGACTTGATCAACAGCAGCCCCATGTTGTTCATCGACCAGGCGTCTTGCTCATCGAGCACCAGGGCTTCACGATAGGCTTCGAGCGCCGAGTCCGTGTCTCCCAGTTCCTGGTACGCCCGGCCAACCAGCCGGTATCCTTCGGCCACTTGGGGTTCCAGTTCCAGGCCGGCCTCAAACTCCGACAAGGCCAACTCGGGTTCGCCGGTGTCGAGCAGCACCCGTCCCAGGTTGAAGTGACTCTTGACGTGGTTGGGGTCCAGGCTCAGCGCTTCGTCGAACGCCTCGACGGCACGGGAAAAATCGCCGGACTTTCTTGCCGACAGACCGAGCATGTAGTGCCCCCAGGCATTCGACGGCTTGCGCTCGACGTATGCTTCGAACAGCACCGTTGCCCGATCGTAGTCACGGGCCCGATACGCGGCCTCGCCGTCGGCGAAGGTCACGTTGGTGGGAACGACCGTCTTGGGCGGCACTACCGTCTCAACACTGGCACTGGTCGTTGGCACATCAGTCACCGCCGGTGTCATGGTAGGCCTCTCCGTGGTGATCGACGCGGGTCGCACCGGAGTCTCCCTCGTCTGCCGGATCGACGACGGATCATCCCCGCCGCTGCAGCCGAAGGCCACTACCGATCCCACCACGATCAACCCCAGGATGACCGCCGTGCCCGACATCCCCTGTCGGTTGCTTTCGGTCAGTTCGAATCGCATGGCTTCCTCCCTTGGTAGGCGCCCCTCGGGGCGCATGGATGTTGGACTCACACCCATAGGAGAAGGCAATCAGGCGGCCACGGAAATGAACCCCTGATCACAGGCTGTAACTTGTTATGTCAGAGTGAGTTAAGAAAAAGAACGAGGCACTGGCGTTGATTCATAGTGTCCTGACGGACACATGCGAACGACCTGCGATGTGTCCAATGGGACACCTTATCCCCTCTTGATCCCCAACCGCCGCATGATCTTCAACAAACTCGCATGATCCGCCAGCCCCAGAGCCTCCGCCGTGTTACTGACATGTCCATCATGCCTAGCCAACGCTTCAGTAACGATCCGCCGCTCGGCCTCCGCCTTGAGTTCCTGATAACCCGCCCCGCCGCCCCGCTGCCCCGCTGCCCCCGCCGAGACAACGTCTCCCGGCACGGCGTCGACACCGATTGGATCGTCGTCGGAAGCGATCACCATGCGCTCGATGACGTTGCGCAATTCGCGGACGTTGTTGCGGCGCCAGTGGTACTCCTCCAGCGCCGCCAGGGCTTCGGGCGTCAGCGTTCGGGACCGGATTCCGAAGCGTTCACACATTCCCTCCAGCAGGTGGCCGGCCAACGCCGGGATGTCGGACCGACGGTCCCGTAGCGGCGGCACTTCGAGAATGTGCACGTTGAGACGGAACAGCAGATCCTGGCGGAAGCGGCCCTGGGCCACGTCGTCATCCAGCGATCGGTGAGTTGCGGCTATGACGCGGGCATCGACTTCGATCTCCTTGGTCCCACCGACACGAGTCACGGTGCGCTGTTCCAGGACCCGCAACAACTTCGCCTGGGTCGACAAGGGGAGTTCACCGATTTCATCGAGGAACAGCGAACCCTTGGACGCCGACTCGAAGGCGCCTTTGCGCAACTTGTCGGCCCCGGTGAAGGCTCCGCGTTCGTGCCCGAACAATTCGCTCTCCACCAGGTTCTCGGGGAGCGCGGCACTGTTGATGGCGATGAACGGCCCACGACTCGCCTGGCTCCGTTGATGCACTTCCCGGGCGACCAGTTCCTTCCCGGAGCCGCTCTCACCGACGATGAGCACCGGACTCGGAATCGGGGCCACCCGGGCGATGGCCTCGCGCAACCGTTCGATTGGGTCACTGGTTCCGATGATGGCGCTGTCGGCCCCGAGCTCTCGCCGCAGCGTGGCCACCTCGCCCTTCAGGCGCCGTCGTTCGAGTGTGCTCTCTATTTCCTGTACCACGCGCGCCATCGGTTCGGTCTTGTCGATGAACCCGTAGGCGCCAAGGTTGATGGCTTCGATGCACCGGTCATAACTGCCGGTTCCGGTGTATACGATTACCGGGACTTGGATGCCGCGCCGCTGCATCGTCCGCAAAACCTGAAACCCGTCGACGCCCGGCATCTCGAGATCGAGGATGACGCAGTCGATGGCGTCACGCCGCAGTCGTTCGAGTGCTTCGTCGCCCGAACTCGCAGTCAGGGTTTCATATCCTCCCAACCGTTGCAAGTCGTAGGCGTACTGCTCGGCCATCGGCATCACATCGTCCACGATTAGTACGGTGGTCATGCCGAATGTCCGACCGGGTCGGAGACGAGAGGCAGCTCCACGATTACCCGGGTGCCCCGTCCGGGAGCCGTCTCCACCCTGAGTTTCCCGCCCAGGTCGAGCACCAGCCGGCGGACTATGGGGAGCCCCAGGCCGGTGCCTTCCTGCTTGGTGGTGTACCACTCGGTGAAGGCGCGGTCGAGCTGTTCGTCGGTCATCCCGGGTCCCTCGTCCTGGACCGTGGCTCTCCCGGTTGGTTCGCCGGCCGCGTCCATCGCGACTTCGGAAGTAACAATTACCTCGCCACTACCTCGCACGCTGTCCACGGCGTTGCCGATAAGGTTTTGAAACACCCGGCGCAGGGCAACGGGATCACCCTGCACCACCGGGTCGCGTTCGTCGAGATCTAGGCGCACTTCCCCGTGTCCCTGGTGGGCCGACTCCCGGAGCGCCGCATTCAAATCACACGGGGCTCGACGCATGGCCGGCGTCAAGCCGGACATGTCTTGGGCCAAGGTTTCGAGGTAGGCGATACTGGAATCGAGCGTGTGCTGCCGTTCGCGGAACGTCTGCGCCATGGCCTCCGGTTCCTCACTCGCCACTTCGCTCAGGTGCGTGACCACATTTCTGATAGGTGTCAGTCCATTCTTGATATCATGAGTCAGCTGACGGGACACGTCACCAATGGTCGCCCGGCGCTCGGCGGCGGTAAGTCGCTCGCGGCTCACCTTGAGCCGCCTGACCATGTCGCTCAGCAAGTCGGACAGTTGTCCCACCTCATCGGTGCGGTCGCTGCTGAAGTCGACGTCGAGGTTGGTGAGATCAACTCGGGCGGTCTGCTCGGCCAGATCGGCCAGCGGCTTGCTCACCCTGTTGGCCACCATCCACGACGCGAGCAACACCGCCAGACCGGTCACACCGAATCCCAGTCCCAGCCACAAGTCTACGCGCCGGCGCAGTGCGTGGAGCGGCTTCAACTCTGCCGAAACGACGACACGCGCCTCCTCCACAACGACAGGGACGGCATCTCCCACGATGACGACACTGAACGCAGCTCGGTGAACAGGGAGCCCACCGGTCTCTTGAGAGTCTTCATTGCCTGGCCGCTCCAACTCGAGCCGGTCGTTACCAACCAAGGGACCCAAGGCCTCAAAATCCGCTGGGAGACCACCGATGACATGGTACTTCCGGCCGGCCACGACAATAGAGTCGATTCGTGCCAGGACCAGCATGTCGCCGCCAGCTGCCCGGGTCGCCAGCAGAGTGATCGACGTCGCACGAGCCGCCAGCGAGTCGGTAACGGCCCCGGCCTGTCGCCCAGCCTCTCCTGGGAAATGACCGGAACTGACAATGCGTCCGGCGTCGTCCTGCAGCCGCAAGAGGGCCAGGCCGGTAAGCGCAATGTGGCGGGTGGCGTAGTCGATGAGGTACCCGGCGCCGGAGTCATTGGGACGAGTCAGCGCCCGCCGCAGTTGGTTGTCGTTCTGCAGTGCCGTGACCAGCGCCGCCAACTGGCCGGTTACCCTGGTCGACGCCCGGTTCATCTCTCCCATTACGGCAGCGACTTCGGCGTCCGCCCGTGCCTCGAAATCCTGCACCAGCCGGCGATCGAGCTCCCGGCGAAGACCAATGCCAATGATGAGCAATGGCGTCAGGGCGACCAGCGCAAAGGCCAGCACCAGCCTGGCACGGAGGCTCACCGGCCACCGTCAGGTGTCGGCAGAATCACCAGTGCGCCTTGCCAGTCGAGTTCCACCCGGTCGACGACACGGGACGGCCGAACGACGGCGTGCGATCGGACCTCGATCAAGGCGGTAAACGCCGTCGTCCCACCGGATAACGTGAGCCAGGGAGCGTACTCGAGAACCTGGTCCGCCACCAGGCACGGCGCCAGTGGCAGCGTGGGGAGTCGGACGATGTATCCCCAATCACTCCCGGCGCGGATAGCGCTGCGGAATTGCTCGCCAACCAAACCAACCGTAATGAGATGTCGGTCGGTACCTGCGATCGCGACCAGGCGCTCGGCCACGCTGCGCGCCACGGGGTCGGCCGCGTGGTAGACCAAGCGCGATCGGGTCGCGGCTACCGCACGCGGATCCGGTCCGGCCAGACGACAGTGGCCGACGTGGCGCCACCACGGTTTCCTTTCGCCCATGACCGGCGATCGAGCTGACACCCTGACGATACGCTCCAATTGCAGCGCACCATGGGAGATAGTCAGGGGATCATTTGCTACCTCGGGGGTGACCAGTACGTATTG
>JBDHMR010000074.1:0-8151 GCA_039656035.1 Gemmatimonadota bacterium | reverse complement strand
TGAATCCCGACAGGAATGGCGGGCTGGCCGCATACTCCACCGTGAGGCCCATGCCCCAGATTTCCATGGTCGTCCCGCTCCCCGACAAGAAGCTCGAGGTCGGAGCCAGCAGGAACCGCACCGGACTGGTGGTCGGAGAGGTACCGTTGGCCGTGAAGGTGAAAGCGGCCGTCCCCGCACTGACAACCTGGACCGATCCGGACCCGCTGACCGCGTTACTGGCGACGCTGTTGATGGCCAGGGATGCTCCCCCGTTGAGGCCCTGCGTGGGATCACTGAATGTAAGGCCGCCGTCCACTGTGGCGTCGCTATTGCCGTCGCTGTTCATGTCCATTTGCACGGTGCCGGTACCGCCGGCGGCGGTTAGCACGATGGCCACGCCTGGTTGCGGGTTCCCCCCGACGGTCTGAACTACCCGATTGAAAGCATCCGCGATCAGTGGGATCCGAGTGAAATTGCTCCGGAGGTAGGTCTCGACCTCCTCGGCCGTTACCGGTACGTCGCCGACGGGGTCTTCGTTTTGATTGATAAGGTCTTCGATACAGCTGATGCCACTGAACACCACGAGAGTGGTTGCTGCGGCGATGGTCAAGCGATTCCGGGAGGAGGGGCGCATGAGGGCCTCCGGCTTGGTGGGCGGTCCCTCGGGGCGCTAGAATGTCGTCCTGGGGCTCGTCACCCGATCAATCTGACGCTAACATACACCCCACGCCACCCAAAGCAAGCAAGAAAGGCGATCCGCCGAATCCATGCTCGACCCTGTCGTTTCGGTCATCTCGAGGGGAGTCGTCCGCCACCGGATCCTGTGGAGCGGCGGCATCGTCCTGGTGCTGGGAATCGCCCTGGTCCTGGCCGCCCAACTGTCCCTCAGTCATCGTGCGGAGGACCTCCTGCCCCGCCGTGGAGGATCTCCGGATTCGGTCCAACTCGCTGTTCGCCAGCTGGCTGGAGGAGTGGGACGCGTAGTCATATTCCTGGAGTCACCGGAGCCCCTTGCCGTGACCCACGCCAGTCCTCTGCTCGACACCCTGGCGACCCGTCTTGGTGCCATCCCTGGAGTCCGCCGGGTGGAGCATCGGCTCCCTCCGGAACTGCGGCGTTACCTCGAACAATTCGGCCACGAACGAATGGTCCTCTATCTTCACCCGGTTCGTTTGGAGGCCCTCGGCGATCGCCTGAGCCGGGCCGGGATAGAGGAAGCTCTACTCGCGGAGAATCGCCGAGGTGACGGTTCGGATCTGGCCGCGCCGTGGGGGCTGACGCGATCCGATCCGCTGGGTGTGCTGGCGCCCGCGATTCGCCTTCTGGAACGAGCCAGCGGCCAGGCGCGGATCCGCTTGGTGGGTGGCTACTTCGCGTTGCCTGGTTCGCGCACTTTCTTTCTCACGGTCGAATTGGCCTCCGGCCTGGATGAGGTCGATCGAACCAAGTCGGTCGTCCGTCGAATCGAGGAAGTGCTGGGCCAAGCTGCTGCCGCTGCCGCCTTCGATTCATTGCCGGTCGGTACCCGACTCTTTGCCGTCGGCCGCCCGGTGTCGTACGTCAATGCCTATGCCACCGCCCGGGCCGACATGCACCGGGTGGCAACGGCCTCAGGTATCGTGGTGCTGATCCTACTGGCCCTCTTTTTCCGGAACCCGGTGGCTCCCGTGATTCTCCTGGCGCCGGTCGCCTTCGGGCTGGTGTTGACCGGGGCCGTTGCCTTCCTGGTATTCGGATCGGTCAGTCTGATCGCTGGCATCTTCGTCGCGCTCTTGATCGGGCTGGGCGTCGACTTCGGACTCCACATCGCGACCCACTACTGGGTGTCCGGAAATCCTACGGCCGTTCGTGAGGCGGCGTTGGCGTCGGCCATGCGTCGTCCCGGTTGGGGGATCCTGTTCGGCGCTCTTACCAGCGCGGCTGCGTTCTTTTCGTTGGTGGTCGTGTCGTATCCCGTCATGACCCAATTGGCATGGCTCACCGCCATCGGCCTGTTGGCCATCCTACTTGCCAGTCTCACGGTGCTCCCCTGGGCGATCTCGTTTACCGCGTCCACCCACCGTCGCGAATCGGTCTGGCCCCGGTGGGGTACCATGGTCTATCACTTGGGGCTGAGACGTCCACGGGTCGGGCTGGTCGTTTGGTTGGTGTTGGTGGCGGGATCCCTCTGGGCAGCCCGGTCGATTTCCTTCGAGCCGCATCCGTGGAAGATCGCCCTCCGCGGCAACCCCAAGACCGCGGAAATGGAGCGGGTGCGGGCGCAACTGGGGTCGTCGTTTACACCCCTCCTGATGGTATCGCGTGGAACCACGCGCGAGGAGGCTCTGGCAATCGACAGGGAAGCGATTGGAGTGCTGGATGACATCGGAGCCCTGGCCGGCGTAGCCTCGGTAGAGTCGTTGTCGCGCTGGCTCCCTGAGCACCAGCAACAACAAACCAACATCCGCTTCGTTCAGGCACACGCGGATGTGTTTTCGCCGGAGCGATTCCGTCGCGACTTCACCGAGGTCGTCTCGCAGATGGACGATCTGGACCCCTACCTGACGGACGAGTATCTCCCGCTTCTCGTCCAGTTCCTGAATCCAGCACCAGCGGAGTTCACCATCGACGACTTATCGGTGACGGCACTCGGACCGATTGTGGATCGTCACCTGGTGCGGATGGGAGACGACTACCTCGCTGTGGCCTATGTCTACTTGACCAGGTTTCCGTGGGCCGAGGGCGCAATCGATCGGTTTCTCGAGACCACCGAGCGGCATGGGGGTGATCCGCTCGACCGCGTCACCTTCGTGGGCAGCGCCCTGCGTTCAGCTACCCATCAAGAGATTCTTCGGCGGGACTCGCTTGTGGCAACGGCTGTCGCATTCGCCCTGGTCTCGATCATTCTGTTGTTGCAGTTCAGACGACTGAAGCCGGCCGTCCTGTGCCTTCTCCCGTTGGCGTGCGGCGTCAGTGTGGCACTTGGGTTCATGGGTCTTTGGGGGATCGAGTTGAACGTGCTCACGCTGTCGGTGGCGCCCGTGTTGGTGGGAATCGGCGTCGACGACGGCATCCACATGATGCAGCGGTTCCAACGCGGCGAAGCATCCCTAACGGTATTGCAGGAGACCGGCTCGGCCATGACCATGACGACACTGACCACCGTGGCGGCCTACTTGTGCTTTGGTTTCGCCTCATTCGCCGGTGTTGGTGAAGTCGGGCTGGTGGGTGCGGTGGGGCTCACCACGTGTCTCCTGGCGTCTCTGCACTTGCTGCCGATCGTGGCTAGGGCGGTAGGACGGTAGACGGCCAGGCGGTCACAAAACTGGGGGTGGCTGAGTAAAACGCCCAGTTGCGGCAATGCGTCCATGAAACACGGACCTGGGGCCGATTGGCGCACGCGGCGTCTCAGTCTATCTTCCACCCCGGACTACGCCCCTAATAAAGGACCTGATCATGAAGCGGTTTGGACTCGCCCTCGTATTACTGGCGCTCGTCGCCTTGCCCGCCTGGGCCCAGGACCAGGCCCCAGCGGGCCGTCTCGAAGTCACCCCCGCCACCATCAATCTCCAGAGTGGCGAGGAGATGGACCTCCAAGCCACGGCATATGATTCTGCCGGCAACGTGATGGACGTCCCGGTGCTGTTCTTCTCTCGCGCGAGGGGCCGCTTGGCCGTGAGCCGCGAGGGACACGTCGAAGCTTCCAAGGGCGGCGAGTACACCGTCTTCGCCTTTGTGCGCCAGCCCCGTCTGATGCAGCGGGTGACGGTATCGGTCGAATATCCGCCCCTCAGAGACGTCGCCATCACCGGCCAGGTGCCGCGCCTGTTCGTGGGTTCGGTCATCCGGCATAGTGCCCGGGTGTACGACACTTCCGACGACAAGCGCGACATCCGCGTCGACTGGACCACCAGTGACCCCGCCATCGCCACCGTGGATCGGTTCGGCGTGGTGACGGGACTCGAGCCGGGCGACGTGACGATCACCGCGTCGGCCGAGGGCATCTCCAACGAGATGAACTACACGGTGGAAGCCGACCCGATTCGCACCTTTACCGTGGCCTCCAGCGCCGAGCTGGGGCAGACCGGTGACCTGATCCACTTCACCACCCAGGAGTTGGACGCCTCCGGTAGACCTATCCCGGACGTCCCGGTCGAGTTCACCCTCCTGGCCACTCCGGAAGACACGGTCGTGGCGCAGTCGCCGGTGGCCGAGATCGACAGCAAGGGGCGGTTCGTGGCCGAGAAGGGCGGCATCTACACCGTGGTGGCGATGGCAGCTGGGCACACGGCCCAGCACACCATCGAGATCACACCCCGGCACGTGTCCCGTGAGGTCAAGCTCATCGGTCGCGCCCCGGTCACCGACGTGCGCACCTCCGATCTCTGGATCTGGCAGGGGGTCGATGGCCGAGACTACGCCATCACGGGCACTTGGGGTGCCGCCGGCGCCACCTATTTCTGGGACGTGACCGACCCGGCAAACCCAGTCATGACCGACAGCATCGTGGTCGATGCCCGCACCACCAACGACGTCAAGCTGACAGCCGACGGCACCGTGGCCGTGATCACGCGCGAAGGCGCCTCCAACAGGAAGAACGGGATCGTCATCGTGGACGTCAGTGATCCGAGCAACGTGTCGATCCTGTCGACCTTCGACGACGAACTGACCGGCGGCGTTCACAACGTGTTCATCTATGAGCGTCACGTGTACGCGGTCAACAACGGTCGCCGATTCGACGTCATCAACATTGAAGATCCCACCAATCCATATCGGGTGGGACGCTTCGAACTCGACACGCCAGGCCACTCCATCCACGACATCTGGATCGTCGATGGCATCGCCTACACGTCCAACTGGTCAGACGGTGTGGTGCTGATCGACGTCGGCAACGGCATCGCCGGCGGCAGCCCGGCCAATCCGGTCCAGATCGCCCAGTACGCAGACTACCGTGGCGCCACCCACGCAGCTTTCCCGTACCAGAGCCCCACCGGAAAGTTCTACGTCTTCATGGGCGACGAGATCGGCCGGGCCGGATTCGACGGCCAGCTGGAGGGAACGCCCAGCCGCATGTCGGGCTATGTCCACATCGTGGATTTCACCGATCCGATGAACCCCGAAGAGGTGGCCCGATACGAAGTGCCCGAGGCGGGTTCGCACAATCTGTGGATCGAAGACGACATCCTCTACGCGGCGTTCTACAATGGCGGGCTCCGCGTCGTTGACATCTCAGGAGAACTGAAGGGCAACCTGGGCAGTCAGGGCCGAGAGATGGCCCATTACCTGTCGTACGACCCGGACGGCGTGACGGCCAACGATCCCCAGGTATGGGGGCCGCAGCCCTACAAGGGCAATCTGTTCTTCAGCGACTGGAGCAGTGGCCTGTGGGCGGTGAAGGTCATGTCCCCCGAGCCGGCGACGCCATAGTGCTCCGCCGACTGCTGTTCAGCGTACTGCTGGCTACGCCCACCGCTTCGGCGGTGGGTGTGGCACAGGAACCCTCCTACCTGTTCTATGTGGCCTCTGAATCGGATGACGAAGTTTCGCTGATGCGGTTCACCCCGGGACAGGGGCTGGTGCAGGACAAGGTGATCGGGGTCGGTGTGTGGCCCGCTGAAATCGAGGGCGCCCACGGCGTGTACGTCGGTCCCTCAGGCGACTACTGGTATCTCACCCTGGGCCACGGGTTCCCCTACGGGTCGCTCTACCGCTACGCCACCGGCGCCGACACGGTCATCTCTACCACCACCCTGGGAATGTTTCCCTCGACAATATCGACCGGGCCGGGTGGCGGTTTGGTGTTCGTCGCCAACAGCGATTTCCACGGCGATAAGGTGCCCAGCACCATCTCCGTGGTCGAACCGGAAACGATGATCGAGTTGGACAAGATCGAGACCTGCACCATGCCGCATGGGTCTCGCTTCAGCCCGGACGGCAAGCGTCACTATTCGGCGTGCATGGTTGACAACCAGCTGGTGGAGATCGATACCGATCGACTAGTGGTAACTCGGCGCCTGGATCTGGCTGAACACGGGACCGCCGGCGTGTGTTCACCCACCTGGGTAACACCGGCACCCGACGGAAAGAGCGCCTTCGTTGCCTGCAACAAGGGCAACGTCATTCTGGTGATCGATCTGGAAGACTGGAGTGTGGTTCGTCGGATCGAGGCCCAGGGCAAACCATATAACATGGACCTCACGCCGGACGGCCGAATCGTCGCCACGCTAAAGGGGAAAGCCGCCGTGGGTGTGTGGGATCCGGAAACCGGCGAGCAACTGGCCGAAGTTGCTACCAGCCGGAAAGTTACGCACGGGGTGATAGTGACGCCTGATGGCAACTACGCCTTCGTCACGATCGAGGGCATCGGCGGCCAGCCAGGTACGGTCGAGGTGATCGACTTGGCTTCCTATCAGACAGTGGCCACCACCGACGTCGGTAAGCAGGCCGGGGGCATCAGCTTCTGGAGGGTGGAGAAGCCTTAGCCGGTGCAGGCTGCCAGTTTGCCGGACACCCGTTCCCGCTGTCCTCGATCGATCCCGATCCGATCACCCAGGTACGGCCTCGAGGGGTCGAAGCCCAGCGCCGCCAGGGTGTTGCCCGAAGTGGCCTGGACAGTGCTCCACACCACACAGGAGATTGGGGATCAACACGCTCTTGACCGCGGCCGCCCACGTGGCTGAACCGGGCACCGCCCGGGACGTCGCGTGCACGATCCGGACGGCGATCTCGGTATCGATGAACTCACTCAGCGAGAGTGGGATCTGCACTACGGGCCCCGACCGGTCCACCTCAGTATCCGTCGTTGGCTCGGGCTCCTCCCCGCGCAAGCACGCCGCGGCCCGGCGTGACGCGGGCACCCTTAGTCGCTCAGAGATATTGAACACCATGCCGCCGCGGTATTCGCGGCCGCCGTCGGCCCTCTGGCTGAAACCGTATTGCTCGACGAATCCGGGGAAGGCCAGGTCGAGTGACCTCCAATCGGCACAGGAGATGGCGTCCAACTCGCCCGGCGTGTCGATGTAGCCCGACAGGTCCCGGTCGTAGGCGGCCATGAGGAGCGTCCTGGCCGCCAGCTCGCGCCGATGTTCCTCCACCAACCGGATGCCGGCCAGGGCAACTGCCGTCGAGTACGCCTGGTCGGCACTCTGGCGTTCCGGTGGCCTGGCGGTGATGCGCCGGGCCAGGGTGGGTTCGGGTCTGGTGGTGCAGTCCTCGAGCCGAACCGCGGCGGCTACGCGCTGGGCCGGATCGATGCCGATCCGCTCGCCCTGATAGCTCCCCCCGCCTCGAAATCCGAGATCCCTCGCGAAGGTTGGATGGGTGGCGGCCACGGCGGTCCAGACGTCACACGGAATGGCGTACACTTCACGTGGCGAGTCCAGCTCGCCCGAGCGATCGTCGTCGAAGGCCTCGAGCAGCACCGCGCGGACCGCCGCGGCCCAGCCGGCCGAATTGGCCTGCTCCGCTCCTGCTCGTCGTACCACGGCGGCGGCGGCCTCGAGGGCCAGAAACTCGGTCACCGGCTCGGGTAGCGGAGCGCGGACTACCGCCCCGACCTCGTCAGGTGAGGTGGGGGGTGGTGTCCTTCCCTCGGTACACGCTCGTCGGCGCCGGGTGGCCGGCTGCCGGACGTTTCCGTCGATGCTCAGTGCCACGTTACCGAAGTAGGCGGCGGTGGGATCGGCGAAACCGAACCGGTCGAGGCCGTCGTCGAATACCCGATCGAGGGTGAGCCACACATCGCACGACACGGCGTCGATCTCTCCCGCCGCGTCAATGGCTCCCGACCGGTCGAAGTCGAACGCACCCAGGAGAAAGGTACGGGCCGCCAACTGTCGCGTCGGCTCGTCGGACAGCGTCCTGATGGCCAGCAGAGCCTGTTGCAACGAAGCCACCCCTACCGGGGAACGGTTCAGTCCGGACACCACGCCGGCGCCCCGCCGGTCCTGGAGGTATCCGGTGCCTCTCAACAGGGCCATTACTTCCGCCACGCTCGAATCGGTGGCGAAGGCCGGCCGTGGCACGTAGCGCATCGCCGTACGGTCGTAGTCCCACAACTGAAAGGTGAACCCGAGGGAGTCTCGCTCGAACAGCAGGCTCATTGGCAGGCTACGGTAGTTCCGCTCGACGGCCTCGACCACTTCGTGGAGGATGGCGTTCTCGGCTATGGACGAGCTGTCCGAATCGCTG
>JBDHMR010000073.1:0-6780 GCA_039656035.1 Gemmatimonadota bacterium | reverse complement strand
GCCTCGACCTGACGCATGGCGTCGGTTTGCATGCCATCGTCCAGGGTCATTTGGCACTCCCAGTTGCGGGCCACCAAGTGGCCGATGTGCTCGAGGTCACCGTCGGGCAGAGCTTGCGCCATGCGCCGGGCGAGATCTTTCATTTCATTGAGGGCCCGAACGACACGGTCTACCCCATCGGTATAGGCGTCCATGACCCGGGTGATGGTGTCTCCGGAAACTCTGGATTCGCCCAGGTAGCACAGCACCAAGTGGTCCTCGAGTCGAGCACGGACCTCTGGCGGAACGGTAACCGTCGTGGCGTCGACCCCTTCCGCAGAAAACTCCAAGAGGTTGATACCACCTAGGGCGGCCGCGTACTGATCTTGGCGGCCCCCAGCCAAGCCGCAATGACCGACCTCGAGTTGCCATCCCAGACGGGCGGCCTCCTCGGGTGTTATGTCGTGGCCCTGCAGCCGCTGGCAGGCGAAGGCCAGCGCCGTTCCGAGCGCACCCGAGGTTCCCAGGCCCGAGCACAGTGGCGCGTCCGTACGGGTACGTAGCTCGACACCTCCTTCAGGAATGAACTGTATCACCGCCGCCTGAAGCAAGGCCAGCACGCCGGTAGGGGCCAGGTCGGCTACGGTGGTGACTTCCAAGCTTTGGTCGAGATCCTCCGCGTGGAGCAGTATGCCGGAGGGGCGGCGAGTGATTTCGACGTGGACATGCCGGTCGATTGCAGCGTTGATGACGAGGCCACCCTCGTTGTCGACAAAGGGCGGTACATCGGTCCAACCACCGGCGAGATCCAGGCGGACCGGCGCTTCGACGCAAATTGCCGGGGGCGACGCATGCGTCGCCCCTACGACCGAGGGCGGGCGATCATTCACCGTTCGATCTCTTGTTCATACCGCTGTTCATGGGAGATGCGTCCCACTGGCTGAGGGTCGGTAGTTCTCCCCTAAGGTCCATGACGACATGGCGCACCCGACGATTGCGACCGGATACCCCTCGCGCGTGATAGAGAAAGACGACAGGAGAGCTGGCTCGCAGCACTTCCTGCGCCTCTGCTACGGAAAATGCCGCCTCGAGTCCCGTGAGTTCAATCAACGGCCGCAGAAAGCCCAACGCCAGATCGCCGGGAATACCCATGACGGCCACGTCGAATTCACGGGTGGGGCCGTAGACCCTGTCGAGAAATGCTCCCAGTTCCAACTGTCGAATAGTGACCGTAAAACCTACCGCCATGAGCTGAGCCTGAATCATCTGTTCCAGTGGGGCTTCCCCGCTGCCCACCGTCAACAATTCGAGAGTCACCGAGCGACCGCCCAGAAGTGCCCGGGCCGAGTCGGGGTCGTGCGCGCCTGGTACAGGCGGGAGCCGGCCAGGGACTCCCGCGGGAACCGCCTGCCAGGCGGGCTCACCGAACCCGAACAGGTAACCATCGACTATGTCTCGCCGGTCGATGGCCAGGGAGACGGCCCGCCGGATCGATGGATCGTCGAACGGCGGCCGGCGAGTGTTGAACACCATGCCGTAGGTGAACAACAGCGGGTAGTCGGCCACCTCCAGCCGGGTGTCCCGGCGGACGAATTCGGCGTGGGCCGGTGAGATCCCGGCAAAGTCGAGTTCCCCTGCGGTGAGGGCCGCGAGTTTGGTGGTCGGCTCGTCGACCACGACCACGATGAAACGGTCCATCGCCGGGGGCCCGCCGAGGGCCTCTGGGAAGTCGGGTTTGGCCTGGAAGATCCAGCGCCGGTTGGGTTCGTGGGCGATGAACCGGAACGGCCCATTGCCAACTGGTTGCCGATTCCACGGCGCCTGCCGAAGGTTCTCCAGGGGCACTTCGCGAAAATGGTGCTCCGGAAGGATGGCGAGGTCGGTGAACACATCGGGAACCGCGTGCATCGGGCGATCGAAGGTGACGGTCACGGTAGTGTCACTGCCGGCTTCGACCTCAGTGACGTTCGCCAAATCGGACGACCGCGGGTAACTGGCGCGCGGGTCTCGGGCGGCGTTCAACGTCCAGGCAACATCGGCGGCCGTGGTCGGCATGCCGTCGTCCCACATGAGTTGACCATGGATGGTGAACGTGAGGGTTCGGCGGTCGTCCGACCAACGCCAGCTCGACGCCAGATACGGCTGCGGCGACAAATCGGCGTCGTACCGGACGAGCGTGGTGAGCAGGGCGTACCGTTGGACTTGCTTTGCGAGGGGGTGTACCGTGACCAGTGGATTCATGCTTTGGAGATCGGCACCGGAGGCGAACAGGATAGTGTTGCCCCGTCCGGGTTCCTCCGCGCACGCTACCGCGCCCGCCAGCAGGACCATCGTGCAGAATCGAAGCATGAACATGGAAGATACAGGGTCACTGGCGTGGTCCACTATCTCCAGCAAAATTGTCTCATGCTTCGTTTCCTGAGCCGCAGGCTCCTGGTCGGCGTCGTCGTGGTGCTGGGCGTGGTTTCGCTCACCTTCCTGCTACTGCACCTGGCTCCCGGCGACCCGGTGGTCCGTTTGCTGGGTCCCATGGCCACCGGTGAACAAATCGAATCCCAACGCCGGGCCCTGGGGCTGGATCAGCCACTGGTGCTCCAGTACGGACGGTGGCTCATGGAGTTCGCCTCGGGCAACTGGGGCGTCAGCATTTCCACCGGCCGCGAGGTGCGCTGGATGATCGGCAATGCGTGGCCGGCCACGGTATTGCTGGTGGGCGTGTCGCTCGCCCTCAGCTACCTGTTCGGCATTCTGGTGGGCACGGTACAAGCGATACGGATGGGAACGAAGCTGGACACGGCCCTCTCGATCTCAACGGTCACCCTGTTCGCCATCCCGGGCTACTGGCTGGGATTGATTTTGATCATGGTCTTCACGTACTGGCTCAAGGTCCTCCCGGCCTTCGGTGCCTCGGGGCTCGACGCGGATTTCCTCACGGGCTGGGACCGTCTGGTGGACCGGGTACGACACCTCATCCTCCCTGTCACCACCCTGGTCCTGATCGGAATCGGCGGAATGGCCCGATTCGTTCGCGGCACGATGGCCGACGCTTTGGCGGAACCGCACATCGTGGTCGCCCGGGCCCGGGGACTCGGCGAGCGTCGCGTTCTGTTTCGTCACGCGCTCCGTAACGCCTCGATCCCCTTGATTACCCTCCTGGGATTGTCCCTGCCTGCTCTGTTCTCCGGAGCCGTATTCATCGAAGCGGTGTTTGCCTGGCCGGGCGTGGGCCGCGTGCTGGTTCAGGCGGTGCAGGCGAGGGACTATCCCGTGGTCATGGCGGCTACTGCCATCAGCGCCGCCCTGGTCGTGCTGGGTAATCTGCTGGCCGACCTGGGGGTCGCCTGGGCCGACCCGCGCGTGCGAGGCTCCAGTGATTGAGGTCCGGCACCGCATCGATGGCAGGATGCTCGCCGGGTCGGCGGTGCTCGGCGTAGCGGTGGCTCTGGCCATACTGGCGCCGTGGTTTTCGACTGGTGACCCGTTGAGCCAAGTGGACGTGGTGGCAACGCGCTTCCTGGCACCCTTCACTACAGATCCGTTGGGACAGTTCCACCTGCTCGGAACCGACCGATTCGGGCGCGACGTCTGGACCAGGTTGCTGTACGGCGCCCGAGTATCACTCGGTGTCGGCACCTTGGCCATGGGCATCTCGGTAGTGCTGGGCACCATCGTCGGCGCGGCGGCTGGCATGAGTTCCGGGATCGTGCGGGACACCCTGCTGGGCGTGACCGACTTTGCCTTGGCGCTCCCCCGCGTCGTCCTGTTGCTGTTACTGGCTTCACTGTGGGAGCCAAGCGCGGTGTTGGTGATCGTGGTGCTGGGCCTGACGGGATGGATGTCGATAGCCCGTTTGGTGTATTCCCAGGTAAGGAGCCTGCGCTTGCGTCCGTTCGTGGAAGCGGCCTCGGCCCTGGGGACGACGCGGCCGGCGGTGTTGCTGCGCCATGTGATTCCGAACGCGCTGACCCCCGTGGTGGTGGCGGCCACTCTGGGAGTGGGCAACACCATCCTGCTCGAAGCTGGGCTCAGTTTTCTGGGGCTGGGCGTGCAGCCGCCAACACCGTCGTGGGGCAGCATGATCGCGTCTGGACGTGACACGCTGGTGAATGCGCCGTGGGTGGCGATTGTCCCCGGCGTGGCGCTGGTGCTAGTGGTGGTGGCGCTGACGCAAGTGGGGGATGCGCTGCAGACGCGAATGGACGTCGGCAGGGGGTAAGGGCCGGCAGACTGTCAGGTGATGTCAGGCAGTGAGGCTGAGCTCCCGGGCGACGTCCTCGGGGAGGGGCTCTCCCGGCCGCCAGCCCATGGTTTCCAGGCGGGCGATCAGGGCGAGCATCTCCGTCCGGTGTTCGTGGGCCGTTAGGAGAATCAAGTCGCCGGGCCGAGCCCATTCCAGAGCCGCTCGCACGCCTGAGAGTTCGGACTCCGCGTGGATGATCGCCTCGGGAGGCGCCCCCGCGACCACCAGCTCGCGCTCGATCATGCCGGGCACGACGCCCAACTCGCGGCCGCGGAGATACTTGGGCATCTCCTTCACGACCACGCAGTCCGGTTCCATACTCCACACGGCGTGCGCCAGGTCCAGAATCGAATCGTCGTCGCGGTCCCCTGCCTGGCCAACCAGGAACAGCCGGCGGGTGGCCGACATGGCGCGCGCCATTTCCCCCAAGGCCCTCACGCCGTGGGGATTGTGAGCGAAATCGACGATCACGGTGGCGCCGCCTAGATCGAACACATTGAGGCGACCCGGATTGTCCACGTGCGAGGGACGAAACTGTTCGAGCGCCCGAATGATGGCGTCGTCGGGAATTCCAAGAGCCCAAGCGACACCGACGACACCGAGCACATTGCTGACGTTATAACGGGCGGCGCCACCCATGGTGACGGGAATACGGTCCACTGACAGGACCGACACGCGTTGGTCCCCACGAATTCTGACGACGCTGTCGTCTTCCATCACTACCGCTTCTCCACCCTTTGCAAGGTGGTCGGCAATGATTGAGGAGTCGTGGTGGAGGGAGTACCAGATCACCGGTGCGGTGACATGTTGCCCACCCTCCACCAACAGCTCATCGTCTGCGTTGAGCACCACGCGGCCATCAGCGGGAACGACTCGGGTGACGATCAATTTGACTTGAGCCAGTCCTTCGATCGTCGCTACGCCGAATTCTCCCAGATGATCCTCGGCGACGTTGGTGATGAGGGCAACATCGGCCCGCGGCAGCGCCAGTCCTCGGCGAAGCATGCCTCCGCGAGCAGTCTCTAGTATGGCAAAATCTACATCGGTGCGCCGCAGCACCGTGCGTGCGCCACCAGGTCCGGAATAGTCACCGGCCTCCACCAATTCGGGCCCGACCCTTATTCCGTCTGTGCTGGTCGTACCGGGCTTGAACCCTGCCGCATCGGCAATGGCGGACAGGAGCCGGACGGACGTGGTCTTGCCGTTGCACCCTGTGATCAGGACGGTTGGAACGTCATGGACAGCGTCCCAATCGATAGTGTCAGGATCGGGGGCCTGATCGATCGGCCAGGTGCGGGAGCCCATTCCAAGACCGACCGACACCAAGTCGTCGTCCGATAGAAACGTGACGTGATGACTTGCCGCGGCGTCCTGTAGAGCAATGGTCGAGGCACGCCGTTCTTCGGCGATGGTTGCTCGCAATCGGTTTGCGGCGGCGGCGAAGTCTTCCGGAGCCTCGCCCGTAAGCGTTTCTGCGGACACGGACCAAGCCCACTCATTGAGTTCGGTGGCAGCGTAGAGGGCGTCGATGGGTGCACTGATGACCAGGCTGGCCCCGCCCGGCACGGGACGGACTCGCAGATCTTCAGCGGTCCAGCCGACAGCATCCAGCATGCGTCGGACCGCCTCCCGCCATCGTTCGACGATGACTTCGGTCGAGTCATCAGGCAGGGCGACGTCAATGACGGCTCCCGCCCTGTCCCACACGATGTTGACCCCGGTCAATCGTCGGGAGTCCTGTAGCTCAATCGTCATGGCCGAACACCAGCGCGGGTTGAACCCACCTAGTCGTCTTCCTCCCGAGCCACACGTACACCTCGCTCGTCGCGCACCAGGCTGTCCCACGCGATCTCGGGTGAGTCAGGGATGGAAAGCTGCGGTGGGGCTGCTGCCGGTTTGCGCGACGGTGCCTCGGCAGGTTCCGGGCTGAAGTGGGTGATCTGGTCCCACGTCCGGCTGATGCCATCGCCGAAGATGAGGACCAAGTCACCGGGGGCTGCCAAGCGGAGCGCACGATCAACCGAGGCGACCTCATCGGGGATCATTTCGATGGCTTCGGGATCGACGCCGGCATCGACGAGCGCCTGTTGCTGAATCCGGGGCACTTCGTCCCCGTCGCGTCCCCTGAGCCGGTCGTCGCGACGGCAGATGTAGTGATCGAAGTGTCCTGCGCACACCGTGGCGATATCCCGGATGTCTTCATCACGCCTGTCGCCCGGGGCGGCGACTACCACAATCTTGCGCCCCTCGGTCTCGAGCCGATCGGACAATTGCACCATGGCGTCGACCGCCGATGCGTTGTGGCCGTAGTCGAGGATGACCTTGAAGGGATGCTCGTTGAAAATGTTGCCGCGCCCGGGGGCCTGGAAGAACGTGGTATCGAAGGACTGCAGTCCGTGGCGGATGTCCTCGAGTTTGACGCCCATGCTGTAGGCGATGGCGGCGGCGAACATGGCGTTCTGGACGTTGTGCATCGCCCGGCCTTCGACGGTGGCAGGTATCAGATGGGTCCAGACGAGTGGGATGTGGGCGCCTTTGTCGTAAATCGTGATCATGTGTCC
>JBDHMR010000072.1:0-6789 GCA_039656035.1 Gemmatimonadota bacterium | reverse complement strand
ACAGGGCCATGGAGTGACGTCGGCCGAAGGGCAACGGGAGGTACTTGCGCACGTCGGCGGTGAACTGCCAGTAGTCGCTGTCGCCTCCGAGGATGCCGTACTTGGCGATCTCCACCTCGGCGTACCAGCCGTTCGTTGGGTACGGAGCGTTCCTCTTGTCGACTTCCAGGAACAGGGAGAGCGCGGGAATGTTGTCCTGGTTGTCAGGCGACAGGGTCTTGCCGTCAGTATCGCTCCTCACCGTCAGGAATTGGAAGCGCAGTCCCGGGTGCACGTCGTTGGTGATGTTGCGCTTGACCTGGAGAAATAATTCGTTGGTCGTTTCGCCGAAATCGTCGAGCTCGTTTTGTCGCTCTGAGTGGATGAACCAGAAGCCGTAGCCGAACAACCAGCTCTTCCCCGGCACCCACGGATCCCAGTAGCGCACGCCGATGTTGGTTGCACCGCCAAACCGGGCGTAGGCGGAAGCCCGTGCGCCCCAACCGAGGAAGTTCGGCGACGAGAACGCGGGGCCGATCTCCACACCGTTTTCCTGGGTGAGGGCAAAGCTGAGCGAGGGGATGTACGGGCTCACCTCCTTGACGCGCACGATCAGGGCGATACCGTCGTCCATCGGTTCGGTGTCGAAATTGATGAAGGTGAAGGTTCCCAGCCGGCCCAGATGGAGGTAATCGGACTGGGCGCTCTTTTCCGTGTAGGGCTCGCCCACTTGCGAGACCATCTCAGCCTCGACGATCCAGGTCCTGGTGTAATCGTTGCCTTCGATTCGGATCTCCTGGATTATCTCGCCGTACGGCGGATTCTCCGGAAAGGGTGATTCGATATCCTCGATGGAGACCAGGCTACACCCCGAGGCCACGCTGGCCAGCCCGAGCACGCATACCAGGTACTTCAGCGAACCGAACGTTACGCCGTTTCTCCTTCCTTTCCCGTAGCGGCGTCGCGGCTTGCGGCGCTCGACACCCGCCGTAGGGGTCTTACCGTCCATCGAGGGCGTTGGTGAGAAAGATGAAATTCACAAACAGGTTGTCGTTCTTGAAACGCTGCCGGATCCCGTAGTCGAAGCCGTACTTTGCCGAGACGTAGAGACGCTGCGACCAGGGCCAGAACCCGGCGCCGAACAGCATGGTACTCTTCCTGTCGTGCACGCTCGGATCCCAGAACACATCAGCGCCCGAATCGTCGCCGATCTGCCAGTTGTGCGCACCCTGTATGAAGACCTCGAGCCACGGGGCGAAGTACTGGCTCACGCCCCACTCGAAACTCAGGCGGTTACCCGGCGTCACGTCCACGTCCTTGATCTTGCCGTTCAGCTCGTAGGTCAGGCCCGCCATGAGGGCGGTGGCCTGGTGCTCGAACGGGTAGAAGTAGCCGAAACCCTGGAACTGGTGGGTCCAGAAGCCGAGCCCTGTGTTGTCATCGGCTCCCGTCTCGTACTTGCCCGTGGGAGCGGCGAAGGAGTAGACCAGCGTGGTATTGAAGCGCCGGCGTGGCGGAAAACCTGCCCCGGCGAGTTCCTCGTCGGTCATCGTGACGTCATCGAAATGACCGAAAGCCCAGGAGAGTCCAAAGGGGGCCACCACGAGGTCGCTGAAGCCTGAGATGCTCCCCTCCTGGACCTGGTTCGGCACCTGCTCGTAGCCGGGCCCTCCCGGATCCGCCACCACCGTGAAATCGGCGACGAAAAAGTTGGGTGCAATGGCGGCGATGTAGCGCGCGCCACCGAGGATCGTGAACGGGGACGCCCAGGCAATGACCGGAACGGTCGCGAACGCTTTGTTATTGAAATCTATGTCCACGTCCGGAAGCGAGGGGTCGAGCTGGCTGAGGTTGACGCCGGTCAGCTCGTTCCCGTTCCGGTCGATGTACGTGTCGCTCGACACGAACCAGTTGTACCAAATTACGAAGAGACCGGGTGGTGGCGTGACGAGATCCCGTACACTGAAGACCCCAGGCACGTAGTGACCCGGCTGCAGGGGCGACACCACCTGGCCGCTTAGGGGCTCGGCGCCGAACGGCAGCAGTGCGAGGGCGAGAGCTCCGACGCCCGTGAACATCCTCATTAGCCATCTGGGTCTCATGGGAATACCTCCTCTGTCGTGTGCAATGATGAGCGCCAAAGCACGGTCTATGCCGGTATTGACCGGGTTCGAGACGTAGCCGTAAGTCAATGTCCCACAGCTAGTTGGAGAGACAAGGCCGGGTGGAACGTCGTCGGTACCGACGTCTGGGGGCTCTGGAGCGCCCCCGGACCCGCGACCAGGGGGTTGAATTCCGCACCCTGCCGGCTACGTTACCTCGCCCGGCAATTTCTCCGACAGCTCTAATAGGATTTAAATGGACCTGCTAGAAGATTTGGACCTAGAGCAGATTCCAAGCGCCGCGCTGCTCGTGCGCGTCGACGGCTCCATCGTGCGCGCGAACAGGCATAGCGAGTTGCTGTTCGGATACGGACCCGGCGAATTGACCGGCCTCGAAATCGAGCAGCTCATCCAAACACAGCACCGGCAGGAATGCCCCCACCTGCTCGAGGCGGCCTTCACCGATCTACCGGTCCACTCGCCGGTGAAGTTTCAAGAGTTTCGAGGCGTGACCAAAGATGCCCGTGATGTGCCGGTTGAGATCGGCATCGGACCGCCCGTCGGTGGGACATATGCGCTCGCCGAGATCCGCGACCTCACTGCAGCTACACACACGCTGGCCCGACTGCATAAGAGCGAGAGCCGCCTGAAGATCGGTCTGGTGCACACGCGCGGTTTGGTTCAGAGTATCGACATCGACAAAGACCGCCTCGCATGGTACGGCGATCTCGACGGGCTCCTGGGCTACAGATTCGGCGAGTTTCCACGCACGCTCACTGGCTGGTTCGAGCTGATCCACCCGGACGACGTCGAGCGGATCCAGGCGGATGTCGAACGGGTGATCGAAAACGATGAAGGAGCTTGGCAGTTCCGGTATCGGCTTCTTGCCAAGGACGGGTCATACCGGCACATCCTGGACCGTGGGACCATTACCGGGTATCTCGACGGCCGTCCCAACGAAGGGATCGGCGGCATCGTCGACGAGACCGAGCACATGGTAGCCCAGCAGGCGCTGCAATCTGCGCTGACCGAGACGGCCGACCAGAAGAACCGGCTGTTCGCCGAGACCCGGTATCTTCGGCGAGAGCTTGCGTCCAGCCACGGCTTCGACGAGATCATGGGGAAGAGCGAAGCGCTCCGTGCAACGCTCGAGCAGGTCGAATCCGTAGCTCAGACCGACGCCACCGTCCTCCTGCTCGGGGAGACGGGAACCGGGAAGGAACTGGTGGCCCGCGCCATCCACAGTCGCAGCCGGCGCAAGGAGCAACCATTAATCAAGGTCGATTGCGGCACGCTGCCGGCGGGCCTGATCGAGAGCGAACTGTTCGGGCACGAGAAGGGCTCGTTCACGGGCGCGCACCAGCAAAAGATCGGGCGCTTCGAGCTGGCGCACGAAGGCACGATTTTCCTGGATGAGATCGGCGAGCTGCCTATGGATCTGCAGTCGAAGCTGCTGCGAGTGATCGAGGTCGGCGAGTTCCAGAAAGTCGGAGGCACGTCGGAACAGTCGGTGGATGTCCGCGTGATCGCCGCCACCAATCGCGACCTTCGGTTAGAGGTGCGAGAGGGGCGCTTTCGGGCCGATCTGTACTTCCGTCTCAGCGTCTTCCCCATCGAGGTCCCTCCCCTGCGGGAACGCCGCGAGGATATTCCGCTGCTGGCTTCGTTTTTCGTCTCGAAGTATGCCACCTCGCTTGGCAAGTCTGTGCGAGAGGTCGCTCCGAGCAGCCTGGACGCGCTCATGGCGTACGACTGGCCGGGCAACGTTCGCGAGCTCAGAAACGTCATCGAGCGATCCGTGATTCTGTGTAACGGCAACCCCCTAGCCGTGGACCCGGTGATCCTTGGCAAGGCTGAGCCGGGCCCGGCGGAGGCGGGTCCGCTCAAACTGGACCTCCAGGCGGTCGAGCGCGGGCGCATAATTCGTACGCTTGATGAAACCAACTGGATCGTCAAGGGTGAGGGCAACGCGGCCAGCCGGCTCGGTGTGACGCCGAGCGGCCTGCGGTCGAGGATGAAGAAGCTAGGAATCAAACGTCCCGGCTGAGCGATGAGACCAGACTCACTAGGGCGCATCGCACCATTTGGTTTATATCATCAAGGAAGGAACTGACGACTACTAATACTGGAAACTGGAAATTGGAAAACGGAAACTGGAAATCAGCGGTCTCCAGTTTCCAATTTCCAATTCCACTACATACCCAACAGCGGAATCCCTATCCCGAAGTTCAGATGGATGTCGTGTTGGGTCTGGGACTGGGCCCCGGGGGGTAGACCCACGAGGGCTGGATCCAGGTTGTAGATGTAGTCTTCAGCAGTCACCAGCAGGTGGATGACCGGCCCCAGTCTCAAGCCGAGGCTGACTCCAAGGACACCACCGAGATCGGTGGTGTTCGATGCACCGGCAAAGGCTTCGCCCCCGCGGGACGTGACGCTCAAGCCGCCGCTCAATCCCAGCGACAAGGGACTCGATTCGGGCAACACCTGTACCCACAACTGCCCCGTGCCCGTCACCAGGTTGGCGTTGACAGTGGTGTCTATGCCTGAGGCGGAAAGGACCACCCCGCTGGGCATATAGGCACCAGACATTTCAATGCCGAAGCGGCCGAAGCCGATCGCCATACGACCACCGATAGAGAGAGATATCTCCTGCTTCAGTTCGCCGATCTGGCTGGGATCGCCGCCTAACGCGGCAGTCACCAGCGGAGTCGTCGGCACGAAGACGCCGATCTCGGGTGCGATACTGAACTGTGCGTTGAGGCTCACGGGCGCGACCGCCAAGAGAGCAACGACGGACAACCGTGCCGCAGTCCTCCGAAACCAGTCCATGTCTCGATTAAACCAATCCATATCCCGCATGGTCATCTCCAGTTGTAAGTCTCCGCGACCCAAGCCACATCACCACCCATCGGCCAGGCAAAATGGCAATCGACAGGCCACTAGCGCGCCCATGTTAAAGTCATGCCAACCAAGGACTTATCCATGGAGTGCAAGGCCTGGCAGCGGTGGTACCTCCTAGCATTCTGCGGCATACCGTGGCACGGGCGTGTGATCTAGACCCCATTCCCCATACCTTTCGCGGACCCCTCGTTCGGAGACCGATCATGCGCTGGAAGCCCCTCCTCCTCGTTGCCCTGTTAGCCGGGACCACCGTTCCGGTCGAGGCCCAAACCGAACACGGCGCGTTCGTCATGACGCTGGGGAAGGACACGGTCGCCATCGACCAGTACGCCCGGACCGCCCGGTTCCTCGACGGCGTGCTACTGCTCCGAATTCCAGTGACGAGGGTAGCCACCTACAAGGCACGCTTGCGGCAGGATGGCACCATCGAGCGGCTCGAGAGCCGGTGGTGGACGCCCACACCGGACGCGGGGCCGCCTCAGCCCGCTGACGTGGTTGCCACTTTCTTCGGCGACAGCGTGAAGGTCGACTACATGCGCGGGAGCGACATCCGACAAGTCACCTTGGCCGCCGCTCATGGAACGGTTCCCCTGATAAATTCCGTGTACTCGGCGGTGCTCTACGAACAGGCCCTGCGACAGGGATTCGCCGCCGGTGGCCGAGACTTTTCGGTCGAGTGGCTGGGACTCGACAGGCGGAGGCCGATCAGTAGCACCGAGGTAGCCGGCAGGGGTGAAGATTCGGTGTCGATCGGTTTCTTTGCCGGGACCATGGTGGCCCAAGTGGACGACATTGGGCATATCCTGGGGCTCCACGGCCAGGAATCGACCGCCAAGTTCACGGCCAACAGGGCGGCTGACATCGACATGCAGCTGGCGGCCGCTGACTTCGGCGCCCGGGATGCCGCCGGCCAAGGCCTGGGGACCATGTCACCCCGCGACACGGTGCGCGGCTTGGTGCCCGGCGCAATGCTGGAAGTGGACTATTCACGTCCCAGCAAACGTGACCGAGTCATTTGGGGTGGCGTGGTGCCATGGAACACGGTGTGGCGGACGGGCGCCAACCGGGCCACGCACTTCACCACGGACGCGGACCTGGTAATCGAGGGTGTCACGGTACCGGCCGGCAGCTACACCCTGTTCACCTGGCCAACCCAGGAAACAGTTCAGCTGATCATCAACAAGCAGACAGGTCAGTGGGGAACGGTGTATCGTGAGGAAGACGATCTGGCCAGGATCGACATGCGGCTCGAGCGGCTCGATCAACCGGTGGAGAAGTTCACCATCGCGATCGGCGACCACGATGGCACGGGGATGATCGCCCTCGAGTGGGACGATCGGCGGTACTGGGTTCCGGTAGCGGTCAGGAAGGAGTAGGTGCCGCCTGCCGCATCGCTTTCCGTACCCGTTCGATCATCATGACGGCATTGCCGTTGGCGGGGTTGAGCCGGACGGAGCGCTGGTAGTTCTCCAGCGCGCGCGGATAGTCGCCGGCCACGAAATAGGCTTCGCCGAGGCTATCGTACGGGTTAGATGCGGTCGGATATTGGGCCACGTTCATCTGGAACACGATGGTAGCCTCCCGCACCAACTCGGCGCGCAACAGGCTGTAGCCGAGCGCGTTGAGCATCCCTTCCTCGAATGCTTCGGGCGGCTCGCTGAGACGCAACGATCGGTAGCGCTCGATCCCGGCTTCGATGCCATCCGTACGAATGACCTGCTCCAAATCCAGACGAACCAACCTGGCGGGTGCATCCCACGATTCGTAATCGAGCCACGCCACGGAAGGGTGATCCGCTTCGGCAACG
>JBDHMR010000071.1:0-8972 GCA_039656035.1 Gemmatimonadota bacterium | reverse complement strand
CCGGCCACTGATCCCGGCACCCCTGCGGCGAGGTGCCCCGTCCAACTGAGATCAGTCGGGTCGCCGTCGATGTCGATGTACATGTCACGCGTGGCCGCGGCCGGCGCCATCTCCCGGTAGTCGATGGCCGACACGGTATCGTCCATCCGGATGGTCATGAACCCGCCACCCCCGATGTTCCCCGCCTCCGGATGGACCACCGCCAGTGCGAACCCGACCGCCACGGCGGCGTCAATCGCGTTGCCGCCCAGTTGCAGGATGTCACGACCCACGGCGCTCGCCAGGGGGCTGCCGGAGACCACCATGGCGCTGGGAGCATCGATCACTATCGACTCTCCAGCCAACGGCCATTCCGGATCGACCCCGCTCTTGGGGCCAGCGCAGGCGGAGCCGAGCACTCCGATGGACAGACAGGATATGATGAAAGGGCGGATCACGTACACCTCGGTTGGGAGGGGATGTGGTGGGCGGAGTTGCCCACTGGTCCTAACGCCGTCTAATTTAGCCCATCCTACCCACCTGCAACCCCACGACAGCGAGTTCCATGTCCCGATCGTTTCAGGACCACCGGCTCACAGAACAGCGGAACCCTGATAGTTCTGCCATAGATATGGCCTCACCATTGGGCATAGTAGACCTCATCTGTGCCGAAGACGCCTCCGTTCCCACGGCCGTGGCCGGTGCCCGCCGCGAAATGGCGCAGGCGATAGAACTCATCGAAGCCGCCTTTCGCGCGGGAGGACGGCTGATCTACGTCGGGGCGGGGACCAGTGGCCGGCTCGGCGTGCTCGACGCCACCGAGTGCCCGCCGACGTTCCGGTCGGAGCCGGAAATGGTCGTCGGCGTGATCGCCGGCGGTTACGACGCTCTGGTCCGGTCCGCCGAAGGCGCCGAGGACGATCGTGAAGCGGGTGCGGCGGCGATGGACCACCTGACCATCGGCCAGCACGATGTCGTGGTCGGCATAGCCGCCAGTGGATCTACTCCTTATGTACAAGCCGCTCTTCAGCAAGCGCGGAGGTTGGGAGCACGAACGGTCAGCGTGTCGTGTTCCGAGCCCGCCACCGAACTGCGTAACGAATCAGACATCGTCATCTACGTTCCTGTCGGTCCGGAAGTCGTGACCGGGTCCACCCGGATGAAAGCGGGTACCGCCACCAAGCTGGTGCTGAACACGCTGAGCACCGGCGCCATGATCCGCATCGGCAAGGTGTACGGCAATCTGATGGTCGACCTGCAGGCGTGGAGCGACAAGCTGGTGGACCGCGGAGAACGGATCGTCATGGAAGCCGCCGGGGTCGACCGGGCGAGCGCCCGCCAGGCCATCGAGGACGCGGGCGGGGCGGTCAAGGTGGCCATCGTCATGGTGAAGCGGTCGGTCGGTCGCGAAGTAGCCGAGTCGTTGTTGGTGGAACACGACGGCAGGCTCCGTCCCATTCTGGGCGATCCTCCTCCGGTGATTACGCGTGACTGAACGCGCCACGTTTGGCGTCGGTCTCATGTCGGGCACTTCGCTCGACGGCATGGACGCGGCCCTGGTCCGCTTCACGGGGCCGACCGATGCCGAGTTGGTGGCGTTTGTCTCGTGTGCCTACGACAATGACATGCGCCGGTCCCTCGAGGAGGCCATCACCAGCCACACGGCCGCCGACCTCGCAAGGCTGCATGCCCGGTTGGGCCACCTGGCACTCGCGGCGTGCCAGCAAGTCCTCGATGCCGGCCATAACACTCCCGCTCAACTCGATTTCATAAGCTTTCCAGGCCACACTGTGTGGCACGAGCCGCCGACCGTGAGCTGGCAGCTGGGAGATCCCGCCATCCTGGCAGAGACGTTCGGCACCCGCGTGGTCCACGACTTCCGCGCCCGGGACATAGCGGCCGGAGGCGAAGGGGCGCCACTGGTACCCATGGCCGACGTGCTGCTGTTCGGACATAAGAAACATCCCCGTGTCCTGCTCAACATCGGCGGGATGGCCAACCTGACATACGTGCCTAGCGCTGCCAACGAGGAGGGCGTCGTGGCGTTCGACACCGGTCCGGGGATGGCGTTGATCGACGCGCTGGCCCGTGAGGTCGACTCGGACTTGTCCGCTTCGGTGGTGCGGCCGTTCGCGACATCGCCAACCGTGTTCCCGGTCCTGATGGAGTGGCCACTGCCGTGGCAATCACCGTGGAGAGCATCGCCCGGGCGATCGAGCGATGTGTGCCCGCGTCGCTCCCCGAAGTGGTGGTGTCTGGTGGAGGTCGACGCCATCCAGGAATAATACGCGGTCTCGAGACCCGGCTCGCCTCCAGCCGCACGGAAGTACGGCTGTTCGACGACGTGTTCTTCGACGGTGACGCCAAGGAAGCGGTGGCCTTCGCACTGCTCGGCTATCTCACAGTGCACGGCCAACCCGGCAATCTCCCGGCCGCCACCGGAGCGCGCGCGGCCAGGGTCCTCGGATCGATCACGCCCCCGTGATTCCGGCTCGACTCCTGCTCCCGGCGCTGCGCTGGGCAGCCGACAGCGGGTTTGCCCACCTGGAGCAGGAAGCCAAGCGGGCGCTCGACTTGGGTGTCGGTGGCTTCATCATCTTCGGAGGGCCGGCCTCGGTCGTGCGTCACTTGACCGACGACCTTACGAGTTACGCCGGACGGCCCCTGCTGTTCGCCGCCGATCTCGAGCGTGGGGCCGGCCAGCAGTTCGGCGAACTGACCGAAATCCCACCGCCTGCCGCCCTTGGATTCCTTGACGACCTCGATGCCGTCCGGCACGCGGGCTACGTCACCGCCAGCGATGCCCGGTCCGTTGGCATAAACCTGGTGCTGGCGCCCGTGGCCGACCTCGACCTGGAACCCGCCAACCCCATCGTCCAGAGTCGTGCCTTCGCAGCCGACGCCGATCGAGTGGCTGACTGCGTGACCGCGTGGGTCGGTGGTTGCCAGGATGGCGGATGTTGGGCATCCGTGAAACACTTTCCGGGGCACGGGCGGACCACCGTCGATTCGCACGCGGTGCTGCCGGTGGTCGACACCCCGGCGGAGTTACTGGAAAAGACCGACATGGTGCCGTTCCGTGCGGCGGTCGGCGGCCGCGTTGCTACGGTCATGACCGCGCACGTGCAATACTCGGCGCTCGACCCTGTTCACGCCGCTACGTATTCCTCCGCCATCCTGGGTCATCTGCGGGATGCGATCGGTTTCGACGGCGCCGTGCTTACCGACGCTCTCATCATGGCCGGAGCGAAACAACCGGGAGGTGCGGGTGACGGCGCGGTAGCGGCCATCGCCGCCGGCATCGACCTGTTGCTCTACCCCGAAGGAGTCGGGGAGATCGCGGCCGCGCTCGATCACGCTCTGCGGGAGGGGACGGTACCCGAAGATCGGTTCGCCTCGGCGTTGCGCCGCTACCAGAGATTGCTCGACGACCTCCCTAACGCCGTTTCAGTCGTCGAGGACGCCAACTCGTGGTCCGAAATGATCGCCGACCGCCTTCTTGAAAGTGGGTTGGTTCGCGGGAGCGACTCGCGGGTCAGTGAGTTGGACGGTTGTGTGGTGATCGACGATGATCTCGGTGGTCCGTTTCCTCCCGGGTCCACCGACTTGATACCGCGGTCGCTTGCGGCAACGACTGCAGGTGTGGGTGCCGGGCGGTTGGTGTTGTTGTTCGCCGAACCACGCGGTTGGAAGGAGCGCGCCGGATTGGGTGATGCATCGCTGCGTGCCCTACACGAGGCTCTCCCAGGCGCGGGGTTGGTGGTCGTGTTCGGACACCCCAGGATTGCCGACGAGGTTCCCGGTGACGTGCCGTTGCTGCTGGCGTGGCATCGCCAGCAATTGATGCAACAGGCCGGGGTGCGTTGGCTCGAGGCGCGGCGTCGATGAGCACCATCGACTGGGTAATCGTGGCGGCCTACCTGGCGGGAACGTTGGGCCTGGGTTTGGTGTTGGCGCGCAAGGGCGCCAAGAGTATCACCGATTTCTTCGTCGGCGGCCGGGCTATCCCGTGGTGGCTGGCCGCAACCTCGATGGCCGCCACCACGTTCAACGTGGACACGCCGCTCTACGTGGCCGGCCGGGTAGCACGTTACGGCGTGGCCGGCAACTGGGAGTGGTGGTCCTTCGCCATGGCGCACGTGTTGTTCGCCGTAGTCCTGGCCAAGTTGTGGCGCCGGTCGGGGGTACTGACCGACATGGAGTTGACCGAACTGCGCTACGGCGGAACGCCGGCCGCCGCCCTACGGGCCACTCGCGCGTTCCTGTTTGCCGTACCCATCAACTGCATCAGCATCGGCTACGGTATGCTGGCCATGCGCAAGGTAATCGTGGCCCTCGGGTTGCTGGACCAGTTGCCGGCACTCCCCGGCGATCCGCGACTCTGGGTTTTGTTGCCGATCGTTCTGGTGGTTCTGGTGTACACGGCGGCCTCCGGGTTGTGGGGTGTGGTGGCTACCGATTTCCTCCAGTTCGGACTGGCCATTGGGGGCGCCATTGCGGTGGCCTTGTTCGCGCTGCACGACGTCGGCGGATTGGGCGCCATGAAACAGGCGCTGCGCGACTCGGGTAACGGCGCCGCGCTCGACCTGGTGCCACGGGGCGCCGACCCAGCGCTGCCCTACACCACCTTCTTCGGCTACCTGTTCATTCAGTGGTGGGCCTTCCGCAACAGCGACGGTGGCGGAATGTTCGTCCAGCGTGTTGCCGCCACCGCCAACGAGGCCGAGGCACGCAAGGCGGCCTTGGGGTTCAACATTCTCAACTACGTCATTCGAACCTGGCCCTGGGTGCTGGTCGGTTTGGTCGCGTTGGTGGTCTTGCCGGGGCTCGAGGACCCGGAATTGGCATACCCGATGCTCATGCTTCGCTACCTCCCGGCCGGCGTATTGGGACTCGTGTTCGCCAGCCTGCTGGCAGCGTTCATGTCCACCGTGTCGACCCAGGTGAATTGGGGAGCGAGCTACCTCGTCAACGACATCTATGCTCGCTTCACCGGCCAGCAAGACCAGCGGCGCCTCATGCGGGTGGCGCGGCTGTCGACCGTCGCTCTCACGGCGGCGTCGGCTGTGGTCTCCTTCTACATGACCAGCGTCGGGGACGTGTTTCGATTCCTGATTCTGATAGGTACCGGGCCCGGCCTCGTCCTGCTGCTGCGCTGGTTCTGGTGGCGCATCAACGCCTGGGCCGAGATTGCCGCCATGGTGACCGGCTTCGTCCTGGCGGTGGCGGGGTACCTCGACGTGTTCGGAGCCGTGCCGTTCGGCACGTTGCTGAGGATCACCGCGTTCGGGTCGTTAGCCGTGTGGCTACCGGTGATGTACTTGACCCGGCCGGAGAAGCCGGAGGTGCTGGCCGCGTTCTACCGGCGGGTGCGTCCCGGTGGCGCTTGGGCGCCGGTGCGGCAGGCAACCGGTTTGAGCCCTCTGGACGACCTACGTCAGGACGCGGGGCAGTGGCTGCTGTGGACCGCCATCATCCTGGGCGGCACGCTGGCGGTGGGGTGGCTGCTGCTGAGGTGAACGGGGGAAATCGGCGGGCTAGGATCAGGCGCTTGACGCGAAATAAAACGCGATGACTGCCAGGATCAGCCCTGCGATCATCGCCGGAATGATGAACCGCTGGAAATCGCGGATGGCCGCGGGGTCTTGGTCTTCTTCGCTGATCGGGTAATCGTCCGTGACGGCATCTGCCAGGGCTTCCTCGAGTTCATACACCTGATAGGCCGGTTCGCTGTCTCGGCCCGGCGCCTTGAGCGCGTCGCCGGTGAACCGGGCGATCGCCACGGTGATGTTGTCCGATCCTCCCCGGTCATTGGCCATCGAAATCAGTTCGCTGCACGCCTCCGCCGGATCCGGGTGCGCGGTGACCACCTTGGCTATCTCGTCACCCTTGACGTTGCCGGTCAGTCCGTCTGAGCACAACACCAGCGCATCGTTCTCACGCAAATCCTGAACAGACAACTCCACCACCACGTTGGGCTCCGGCCCCAACGCTTGCAGGATGATATTCCTGCGCTCGCTGCGCTCGGCCTGTTCCTCGGTCATCTCTCCCGCTTCCACCAGACGCTGAATCAGTGACTGATCCCTGGTGAGTTGGACGGCTTCCCCGTTCCGAATCAGATAGGCCCGGCTGTCACCCACCTGAGCCATGATCAGATTGGTGCCCAGTACCCCGGCGGCCGTGGCGGTGGTTCCCATCCCCTTCACTTCCGGCCGTTGCCCGGCGTAGGAGTGGATGCGTCGATTGGCTATGTCGAGCGCCTCCCTCAGCCGCACGGCGAACTGCTCCAGCGAATCGTCGGGATCTTCTACCCAGGCGCTGGCCAGGTGCGAGTGCACCAGGTCGGCCGCCATGGCGCTGGCCAACTCCCCAGCCGCGGCTCCACCCATTCCGTCAGCCACCATGAACAGGCTGCCCCGGTCGCCGACACTGTGGTGCCGGACCTCGGGGAGAAGGCTGGCCTTGTCCCGGGTCAGGTCGGCAACGATGAAGGTGTCTTCGTTGTGATCCCGTGTTTGGCCGAGATCGGTCTTGCCAAAGACGTTTACCTGGATTGACGGATGCGGCAAAGGGTCTCAGCCGGTTGATGGTTGTCGTTGATTGTGAGGGCGACGCATGCGTCGCCCCTACATGAGCCGCGTGGGCCTGTCGGCGAAAATCCACCCTCCGCGCCGAAAAATCAATGACACTGTCCTGCGGCGCGTGGCTTGCCCCCTCGAGGCTGCCCGGGGCCGGCCGGGTCGAGATACCAAGCCGTTACGCGCAGGCTGTACGGGAGGTTTCGCTGAAGTGAGGTCACCTGTGGCACTCCTCAAATCTAGGAACCGCCACGGTGGAGGTCAACCTGCCTCTGTTGGCGTAAGTCCTAGTGCCAGCTTACCTTGAGTCCATGGGAACCATACTGGTGAACGCGCGTCTATGGTGGCGCCCGACGGTCTTCTTGATGCTTGCCGGCGCGCCGCTCATGGCTCAGGGGACCGCCGGTTCCTCACGTGGCGGCCCGGAGACTACAGTCCCCGGGGTGCCCGCGATGCCCGAGGCGAGGGGCCCGCTGGAATTGAGGGTGATCTATCCCAAGTGGAAGGACCTGGTGGTAGCCAGAGACACCAGCTTCATTTTTGGATCCGTCGGCAACGGCACGGCCAGCCTCACCGTCAACGGCTACTCCGTGCCGGTGTGGCCCAATGGCGCCTGGTTCGCCTGGATCCCGTTCCCCCAAGACAGCCTCATGGAATTTCGTCTGATTGCCCGCACGGAATCGGAATCAGCCGAACTCACTTATGTGGCCCAGCGGGCCTCCCGGTACATTCCGCCCCCGGCCCCGGTGTGGATCGATACCACCGCGGTCCAGCCCCAGGGGCGGGTGTGGTGGCCGGCGGGAGAGGAGATCCCCTTGTCGGTCAGGGCGGCGCCGGGTGCTACTGTTCGCGCCATCCTGGATGATGGTACGGTCATTCCGCTCGTCGCCGATCCCGCCCCGGCGGCCGTGCCGTGGGGCATTCGCGCATTCGGCCGCGAACCGGCGAGGTTGCGGCAGGACCTTGACGAGACGCGCTATGTGGGAGTGCTTGTCGCCCGGACCATCGGGCCTGATCCCGGTCCCATTGTCGGCGGTCCACCGAGGGTCGAATCTGGTCACAGCACATCGCCGCCAGCCATCATTGAGGCGATTATCGGCGCCGACACCGCGCGGGTCGATTGGCCCATCCAACTGGCCGTGGTAGCGGGGCCGCCGGTCGTGGTGGAGCTGGACGACGACCCCGATGGCGCTGGCGACACCGATGGAATCACCATCGGCCGCGCCGCGCCGGGTTCCACGTTTCATTGGTTCTTCCCCCGCGGTACCCGCGCGGCGGTGACGGGTCGCATCAACGGTACCATTCGCCTGCAACTGTCTCAGTACGCCAATGCCTGGGTGCCGGAGGAAGAGGCCCGCGCCCTTCCACAGGGAATGCCCAGGCCGAGTTCGCGGGTGGGCTTTCTGACCCTGACCCCCGAGGAGGACCGGGTCAGCGTCCTGATCCCCATGGACCATCGGGTGCCGTTCCGGGTGGACGAAGGTGACTCTTCGATCAGTCTGCGGTTGTACGGCGCCCACGGCGATCCCAATTGGATCCGCTATGGTGGCACGGACCCTCTGGTCCACCGTGTCGATTGGGTGCAGGACCGGTCCGACGAAGTGGTGCTCGACTTCAGGCTGAGCCAGCCAGTGTGGGGGTACCGCACATCATGGGTGGGCAACGATCTGGTGCTCGAGATCCGGCGGCCGCCGGTCATCGACCCCGACCGGCCGCTGCGGAATCGGCTCATCGTAGTGGACCCGGGACATCCGCCCGTCGGCGCCAAAGGCCCGACTGGGCTGCGCGAGGCTGAGGCCAACCTGGCAGTGGCACTGCGGGTGAGGACGCTGCTGGAACGGGCGGGGGCCAGGGTAGTGATGACCAGGACGAGCGATTCGTCCGTCGGATTGCGCCCCCGGATACAACTGGCAGACAGCATCGGTGCCGAGTTACTCGTTTCCATTCACAACAACGCTCTGCCTGATGGCGTCAATCCGTTCGTAGCCCAGGGTTCGAGCGTGTTCTATTTCCATCCCCAAAGTTTGCCACTCGCACGAGAGATACAGCGAGCCCTGGTAAGGCGTTTGCAACTGCGTAACCTCGGCGTATCGCGTGGCAACCTTGCGCTCACCCGGCCGACATGGATGCCCGCCGTGCTGACGGAAGGGCTTTTCATCATGATGCCGGAACAGGAGGCGGTGCTGCGGACTGCGGAGGGCCAGCAACTTTACGCCTTGGCTGTGGTGGAGGGCATCGAGGCCTTTCTCGCGCCACAGTGATCTACCACCATTTGATCGCCCTGCGCGTGGCATGTGTGAGATTCGACTCCGGATGGCGTCTCCCCGACGAGTCCGGTAACGCCACGAGCAAAGCGAATGGAAATCGCGGTGGAGCCCGTATCATTTTCGGGATCAAGAGGGCTGTGCTGTGATA
>JBDHMR010000070.1:0-6888 GCA_039656035.1 Gemmatimonadota bacterium | reverse complement strand
TGGGGAACGAGAACTTCCAGTTCATCCAGCACGACGTCACCAACTTCATCTACGTCCCCGGGGAGCTCGATGGCGTGCTCCACTTCGCCTCGCCTGCCAGCCCGGTGGACTATCTCCAACTCCCGATCCAGACGCTCAAGGTGGGATCACTGGGTACCCACAAGGCTCTCGAATTAGCCAAGGCCAAAGGCGCCCGCTTTCTGTTGGCGTCTACCTCAGAAGTCTACGGCGACCCGCAGGTGCATCCCCAGCCGGAATCGTACTGGGGACACGTAAACCCCATCGGTCCCCGCGGGGTATACGATGAGGCCAAAAGGTTCGCCGAGGCCATGACCATGGCCTATCGCCGGTTCCACCAAGTCGATACCCGCATCGTGCGGATCTTCAATACCTACGGTCCACGCATGCGGCAGCACGACGGCAGAGTGGTGTCCAACTTCGTGGTCCAGGCGCTTCTCGGTGAGCCGCTCACCGTCTATGGCGACGGCGGCCAGACCCGCTCGTTCTGCTATGTATCCGATCTCATCGACGGGATCCTGCGGTTGTTCCAATCGGAGGAGCCCGACCCGACCAATGTCGGGAACCCCAACGAATTCACCGTTCTTCAACTGGCCGAGGAAGTACTGCGCTTGACCGGGTCCAGCTCCACCATTGAGAAGCACCCTCTCCCCACCGACGATCCCAAGGTCCGGCGCCCCGATATCACCAAGGCCCGTGAGCGCTTGCAGTGGGAGCCCGAGGTTAACCTGGTGGATGGACTCCAACGGACCATCGACTACTTCACGGGACGGCTGCAAGCGTGACCCGCGTGCTGGTGACCGGAGCCGCAGGGTTCATTGGGTCACACCTGGTCGACGCGCTGCTGGCTCGCGGGGACGACGTGGTCGGGATCGATAACTTCGATCCGTTTTATGATCGTGTGGTAAAGGAGGCCAATCTCGAGGGGGCCATGACCTCGCCCAGGTTCGAGTTTCGCGAGATCGACTTGGTCGATGTCGCCAGCCTGGTGACGTTGCTCACGCCCGAAACGGTGATAGTCCATCTTGCGGCCAAAGCCGGGGTGCGACCCTCACTCGAGGACCCGATCGGCTACGTCCGCGCCAACATTACCGGCACGACCGCACTGGCGGAGGCCGCCCACCGGGCCGGCGTGACGCGCTTGGTGTTCGGATCCTCGTCGTCCGTCTACGGCGACGACACCAAGGCGCCGTTTTCGGAAGACGCGGTCGCCATTCACCCGGTGTCTCCCTACGCCGCCACCAAGCGAAGCAGTGAGCTCATGTTGGAGGCGTTGGCGCCCATCTGGAATCTCCGGTGTGCCGCCCTCAGATTCTTCACCGTCATTGGGCCGCGGCAACGTCCCGATCTCGCGGTGCACAAGTTCACCCGTCTCATCCTGGCCGGAGAAACGCTCACCCTGTTCGGCGATGGCACTCAGTCGCGGGATTACACGTATTGGGCGGATATCGTGGACGGGATACTGCGGGCGATCGCCTGGACGGAAGACGCTCCGGTTGGGGTCGAGTACTTCAACCTTGGCGACGCACGCCCGGTCCCGCTCACTGAGCTGGTCGATACCATTGCCGGGGCGCTGGGAACGAAGCCAAACATCGAGTGGCATCCCATGCAGCCGGGCGATGTGCAACACACTTTTGCCGACCTAACCAAATCGAACCAGGTCCTGGGCTATCAGCCCACGACGGCGCTGGAGGAAGGAGTGCGGAATTTTGTCAATTGGTACCGAGACATTCATGACCATGAGCTCTGAACACCTCATCGGGCAGGCCCGCGAACGCTTCAGTCTCCAGGACTACTACGGCGCCATCCACCTGCTGAGCGACCTGGTGGACCGGGGCTGCCGTTTTGCCGATGTGTTTCATCTCCGGGGACTGTCCTACTCGCTCCTGGGACAGCACGAACGGGCGCTCGAAGAGTTCGAAGCGGCTCTGGAACTCAATCCCCGGTACATCGAGGCGCACGTCCACCGGGGGATCATTCTCGGGGAGCTGGGCCGAAGCGATGAGGCCCACGCCTCGTTCCAGGAAGCCGCCACGCACAGCGAGCGTGAGGGGGAACTCCCCAGCCATATCGCCGGCCGCCTCGCCAACCAACACGCAGACCTGGCTGCCAGTTACGCCGAGGTTGGAGCCCTGGCGGTGGCCATAGGGCAATACCGTAGAGCCTTGGAGCTGTGCGGTGATTTCCACGATCTGCGCTACCGCCTAGCGCGACTCCTGCTCGAGGCGGGCCAGGTCCTCGACGCCCGCACAGAATTGGAGCAGATAGTCGCCGCCAGGCCCAATTTCGTGGATGCCCAGGCTTCCCTCGGCCTGGCTCGCTACCTGTCCGGTGACGCCAACGGCGCCAAGGAAGTGTGGACCGCTTGCCTCGAACAGCGACCCAAGAACGCCCGGATCGACGCCTATCTGGCAATGCTCGACCGCACCGAACCGTGAGTATTGCCGGCCTGGCGCTGGCCGGGGTACTGCTGGCGGTTGCCGGGTGCGGCCCGGGTGCGGGCGCCCACGAACGTCAAGGCGATCGGGCCTATTCTGAATCGCGGTTCGCCGATGCTGTCGTCGCCTACCGACTGGCTGTCCAGTCGGGTGCCCGGGCCGACCTGTGGGCCAAGCTGGGGTCGGCAGGTCTGCGGTTGCCGGACTATGCCGTTGCGGCCGAGGCCTACCGAGAGTTGGCGGCCAGTGACGCGCTCCGGGTCCTGGAGGCCACCCAGGGGCTGGATCGAGCCGCCCAGGGCGCGGAGCGTGCCGACGATTTCGCCACCCTCAAGGTGGTGCTCCTAACGCTGCTTTCAATCGCTCCTGATTGGGCCAACGGAACTTATTCCCTCAAGGTAGTCCGTCACGTCGAGACCACGCCCGAGGAACGGATGGTCCTCCTGCCGCTGGCCGTGGCTGCTGCGCCTGACCGCCGGATCGCCGACTCTTTGCTGGGGGCCTACGCCGACGTCCTGCAACACACCGAATCCTGTCGCAAGGGAATCCGCGTCTACCGCTCCGTGCTCCGTCGTACCGAGTCATCCCGGCTGGCCGAGGAACTGGTCGGCGGCCGGGCGGCCTGTGCCCTGGAACTCGGTTGGGAACGCCTCGGTGAGGAACCCTGGGCCGCCGAAGGGTGGTTTCTGGAGGCAGTCGAGACTGCACCCGACACCGACGTTGGCCGCATGGCCATGTTCGGCCTGGGCCAGGCCAGGGCGGCGCAGGGCGACCTCATTGGCGCGGCGCTGGCCTACCAGGACGCAGTCACGTCCACCGCGGACCCTGATTCTATTACCATTCTGGCCATGGACAAACTCAACGAGATAGCCTCGGCCCAGTCGCCCAGGGACACGCTGGAGCCAGCGCCGTGAGGCTGCTACCCGGTTGGTGGACAGTGGCGTTGGGTCTGGCAGCGTGCTCGGGAGGAGGCTCGGCAGCGGATCGGACCGCGGCGGGCGATATCGCCATGACCGCCACTTCCGAGGAGATCCAGCTATTGTGGGACGATGCCATGGAGGCCTACCGCAGGGGCGAATTTTCCACTACGGCGGAGAATCTCGAGCGCCTGGTGTTGGAGTTTCCTCCGGGAGATCCGCGCATCTCCAAGGCCCACTTCTACCTGGGTGAGAGTTACCTCGGCATGAAGGACCAACTCCAGGCGGTGCGGGAGTTCCGGCGCGTGTCGGACGAGCGGCCCAATGATCCTCTCGCTCCGGTGGCGCTGCTGCGGGCCGCCGATGCCTATGCCGAGTTGTGGCGCCGCCCCGAACTCGATCCATCGTACGGCCAGACAGCGTTGGCGACCTATCAGGAGTTGCTCAATCGCTATCCGGAAAGTGAAGCCGCCGACCGCACCCGCGCCCGCATCCTGGAGTTGCAGGAGTGGTTTGCCGTAAAGGAGCTGAAGACGGCCGAGTTCTATCTGCGGCTGAAGGCCCACGATTCGGCTATCCTGTATCTAAAGGCGCTAGTGGCCGACTACCCGCGCACCGAAGTCGCCCCCGAGGCTCTCGAGAAGTTGGTGGAAGCCTACCGGAAACTGGGCTACGAGGACGACGTGGAGGAGACGTGCGGCTACATGAGGCGGTTCCACCGCGATGAGGCGGAAACCGCCGCTGCCTGCCCGGCCACGATCCAGGAGTCTTGACCGTGGTCGGGTTGCTCGGTGGGTCGTTCGACCCGGTTCATCATGGACACTTGGTTACGGCCGTGGTTCTGCGTGAGCGGCTGGCACTGACGGAGGTGCGACTGGTGCCGGCTGGGAAGCAGCCGTTCAAGGCACGGCACTCGGCAACCGGAGAGCACCGTCTGCGGATGATCGAGCTTGCCGTGGCCGGCTATCCTGGCTTGGGGGTGGAACGCGCGGAGCTGGAACGTACTGGTCCGTCGTATATGGTGGACACGCTGCGGGAGCTGCGGGCCAGGGAGCCCGGGGAATCGTGGACACTGCTGGTTGGGGCCGACGCCGCGGAGGATTTTCGCGCTTGGCGCGAGGCCGAGGCCATTCCGGATCTGGCGAGGGTGGTATTCTTTGACCGGGCGGGCCATGCCCCCCCGGGACACCGGAAGGCGGAGCGGGTGAACGTCCCGGCCATTGAGATTTCAGCGACCGACGTACGAGCGCGGGTGCGCGACGGCCGGTCATTACGCTATTGGGTGCCGGATACCGTTGCGGAATACATCGCGGCGCACCGGCTGTATGTGGAAGACCAGGAATGATCAAGCAAACCATTACCAAAGTGTTCGGCTCTCGCTTTCAGCGGGAGCTCAAGCGAATGCAGCCGATCGTGGACGAAATCAAGCGCCACGAGGAACGGCTGAGCTCGTTTAGTGAAGATGAACTCAAAGCCCAGACCGGCCGGTTGCGTGAGTTGCTCACCGAACGGATCGGGGTCGAGCGGGAGGAACTCGATCGTGTTGGCCAGGCCAAACACGAGTGCCCCGACCCGACCGAGCGGCAGGCGCTCGAGGACCAGTTCCAGGAACTCGACGAAAAGTACCGGAAGGCCCTGGCCGAAGTTCTCGACGACCTACTCCCGGAGGCGTTCGCCACGGTGAGGGAGGTGTGCCGGCGGTTGATGGGCACCACCGTCAAGGTGACGGGCAACGAACTCATCTGGGACATGGTGCCGTACGACGTACAGCTGATCGGCGGCATCGTTCTCCATCAGGGCAAGATCGCCGAGATGGCCACGGGCGAGGGGAAGACCCTGGTCGCCACTCTTCCGATGTACCTCAACGCTCTGACGGGCCGCGGTGTGCACCTGGTCACCGTCAACAACTACCTGGCCCGGCGTGACTCCCAGTGGATGGGGCACGTGTTCCACTACTTGGGATTAACGGTGGGGTGCCTCGACGACACCGAACCTTCTTCTCTGGCTCGACACGCCGCCTACCGGTGCGACATCACCTACGGGACCAACAACGAGTTCGGCTTCGACTACCTGCGCGACAACATGGTGTACCAGCTGGAACAGCGGGTCCAGCGTGATCACATCTACGCCATCATCGACGAGGTAGACTCCATCCTCATCGACGAAGCCCGGACCCCGCTGATTATCTCCGGCCCGGTTGGGACCACGGAAAACGAGAAGTACGCCCAATACAACGACCAAGTCGCCCGGCTCATCCGCGAGCAGACGGAGATCGTCAGCGGCATCCTCAGCGAGGCCGAACGACTCGTGGCGAACGAAGACACCCGGTACGAGGGGTCCGTCAAGCTGTACCAGGCGCACATGGGCATGCCCAAGAACAAACGGCTCCTGAAGTTGCTGAACGAACAGGGGCTCAAACAGCAGCTGCAGCGAGTGGAGCTCGACTCCATCGCAGATCGCAAGCTTCCGGTTCGCAAGCAGCAGATGCGTGGGCTGGAAGACGTCCTCATGTTCGTCCTCGACGAAAGAGGCCACTCGGTCCACCTGACCGACCAGGGGGCGGAGCGGTTGTCACCCGACGACCCGGATTTGTTCATCGTTCCGGACATTTCCGAGATCATTCACGAAATCGAACGGGACGAATCCAGGACTCCGGCCGAGAAGACCGAGGCCCGCCGGAAGGTCGAAAGCGAATACGCCGTCAAGAGCGAAAAGCTGCACATCATCCACAAGTTGCTGCAGGCCTACGCCCTCTACGAGAAGGATTCCGACTACCTGGTTCAGGAATCGCAGGTCCTCATCGTCGACGAGTTCACCGGGCGAGCCATGCCGGGCCGGCGCTGGGCGGACGGGTTGCACCAGGCCGTCGAGGCCAAGGAGAAGGTCGAGGTCAAGGGTGAAACTCAGACGCTCGCCACGATCACCATCCAGAACAACTTCCGGATGTACGAGAAACTGGCGGGCATGACCGGAACGGCGGAAACGGAAGAGACGGAGTTCTATCAGATTTACAAGCTGGACGTCATGGTCATCCCGACCAACCAGCCCATCCGGCGTACGGACCATCCGGACCATATCTACAAGACCAGGCGCGAAAAGAACAACGCCATCGTCGATGAAGTAGAACGACTCCACGAAGCGGGATTGCCGGTCCTGATCGGAACAGTCACGGTGGAGTCGTCGGAGACCCTGAGCCGGCAACTGAAGCGCCGCGGCATCCGCCACGAAGTCCTCAACGCCAAGTTCCACCAGCGCGAAGCCGAAATCGTCGCCAAGGCGGGCATGCGCGGGGCCGTGACGATCGCGACCAACATGGCCGGCCGCGGGACCGACATCAAGCTGGGTGAGGGTGTTGAACTCGAAGAGGCCGACGGCGGACTGCAGATCGTCGGGACGGAGCGTCACGAGTCCCGCCGGATCGACCGCCAGTTGCGGGGCCGGTCAGGGCGCCAGGGCGACCCCGGCAACACGCTGTTCTTCCTGTCATTGGAAGACGATCTAATGCGGTTGTTCAT
>JBDHMR010000069.1:0-7700 GCA_039656035.1 Gemmatimonadota bacterium | reverse complement strand
TCTTCGGCCATCCGGCAGTTCACCGAAGGGTGGACCATGGACAAGATGTTGCAGGCCACCGAAGAGGCGGTGACATTTGCGGTGGGCCAGGGACTTCCGGTCATGTACGTCACCGAGGACACGACTCGGGCGCAGCCGGACACCCTGCGCCGGCTTTATGCCACCGCCATCGAGTGCGGTGCCGAGCGTATCTGCCTGGCCGACACCACGGGCCATGCTACACCGGCAGGGGTCAAGGCTCTGGTACAGTTCGTTCAGGACGAGATCGTCGAACCGTCCGGTGAGGTGGTCAAGATCGATTGGCACGGACACCGCGACCGGGGGCTGGGGATCGCCAACTGCCTGGCTGCCATAGAAGCGGGTGTTGACAGGGTGCACGCCACGGCCTTGGGGATTGGTGAACGGGTCGGCAACGCCGAGATGGATCTGTTGATCGTCAACCTCTACCTGCTCGGCGCGCTCGACCAGGATCTCAGTCAACTGGTCGAGTATTGCCAGGTGGCGTCGGAAGCTACCGGCGTGCCCATCCCGCTCAGCTACCCGGTGGTGGGCAGTGACGCCTTCCGCACGGCTACTGGGGTGCACGCCGCCGCCATCATCAAGGCCCGGAAGAAAGGTGATGAATGGTTGGCCGACCGCGTCTACTCGAGCGTGCCCGCCGGCGTGTTCGGATTGGCCCAGCGGATAGAGATCTCACCGGTATCGGGGTTGTCGAACGTAAAATGCTGGCTGGAGGAACACGGTTACGACCCCGACGACGCCGCCAAGTGTGATGCTCTTTTCGACGCCGCCAAGAAAGCCGATGCTCTTTTCGACGCCGCCAAGAAAGCCGACCGGGTACTCACCGACGATGAATGCCATCGGCTGGTCGCGGCCGCGGGGGAATGACGCATGGCTCCCGCAACTGACAAACTGTGCCGGTCGTATCTCGATCTTCGCTGGCACCTCGATCCGGCGGCCGGATCGGCAGCCAGCGCTGGAGAACACGACACCCGATTGGGGCAATTCGACGTGGAGTCGATCGGGGAGCACCTCGCGGCCTTCCGGTCACTGGCCAAAGCGGTGGAAGACATGGAGGTCACGGATCTCCAGGACGAAATCGATCGTACCGCCCTCCTCGATGATATCCGAGTTGCCCACTACCGGTTCGATGCCGAACGACCCCACGCGCGCAACCCGTCGTTTTGGCTGTCGCACGTGTTCGAGGCGCTGCACACGCTTCTCATTCGGCCCGAAGACGAGGCCGGCGGACTGGCTGACGCCGCGCTCCAACGCCTCCAGGCTATCCCCGATTTCCTGAGCACCGCCGAGGAAACCCTGGAAGAGCCACCGTCGGTGTTCCTCGACTCGGCGGTGGCGATGCTGCCCGGCGGCGAGGCGCTCATCGCCGAAGCGGCAGCCACCTTCGCCCAAGTGGCGCCGGCTCAGGCAGAGGCCTTGTCACAAGCGGCGGTGGAGGCCACGTTGGCGCTTCAATCGTTCGGCAATTCGTTGCGCACCGATCTGGCCATCCATCCTGACGAAATGGCGTTCGCCACGGGTCAAACCGAGTTCGAGCACCGGCTCCACCTGGAGCACGCTCTGCGGCAGACGGCGCCGGAGTTGTGGCGTTACGGTTTGTGGCTCGAGCAAGATGTGACAGCGAGCATAGAGTCGCTGGCGGCTGAGATTGATCCCGCCGTACCGTGGCGCGACCTCGTCGAACGGCTGCGGGACGACACGCCGACCAGTGAGGGCCTCCTGGACGCCTATCGTGAGGCCGTGCAGCAAGCCAGGGACTTCACCATCGAGCACGACCTGGTCGCCATACCGGAGGGGCCGTTGGAGATTCTGGCCACGCCCGGCTTCATGCGGCCGCTGATCCCGTTTGCGGCCTATCAGCCGCCCGGCCCACTGATGGCCAGCCGGACGGGGCTGTTCTTCGTCACGGTGCCCGAGGCGGACGATCCCGACACTCGGCAAATGCAGCTGCGGGAGCACTCTCTGTACGGGCTGCCGGGTGTGGCTCTGCACGAAGGCTATCCCGGCCATCATCTCCAGATGTTGACCGCCCAGCAGCAACCCTCGCTGGTGCGTCGTTTCCTGTGGACCCCGATCATGGTCGAAGGCTGGGCGTTGTATTGCGAGGACCTCCTGGGAGAGTTGGGATTCTATCGCTCTCCAGAAGTACGGCTGTTTCAGCTCGCCATGCTGCTGTGGCGCGCCGTCCGCGTCGTGGTCGACGTCGGGCTGCACACCAGGGGCATGACCCCACAGGAGGCCGTCGACTACATGGTAGACCGGCTCCCCATGGACCGGCCCGCCGCTGAAGCCGAAGTACGGCGGTATTGCGCCATGCCGACATACCAGCTGTGCTACGCCGTTGGACGCCGGGATATCATGTCTCTGCGTGACGCTTACCGCGAGCGCGCCGGGACAGACTTCACCTGGCGGCGGTTCCACGACGAGCTTCTGACGTACGGCGGCCTTCCCGTGTCACTCGCCCGATGGGGCATGGGACTGGACCAGTAATTCCGCGAGCTTGCCACGCTCGTTTTCGGCCGGTAGCTTGGTGCCACATGCCTCGATCCAAACCGCAGTGGAGCCCGGACAGCGCCTGGTCCTCGGGCGATACGAGCACGTCGGAAATTGTGCTCGAGGAGCCCAAGGCGGTTGTCCCGTCGCCAGGATTCCGCGACAAGAACGTGGTCGTCACCGGCGGCGCCACCGGGCTGGGCTTGGCTATCTGCCTGGAGTTCGCCCGCCGTGGCTGCGGCGTGGCCTTCTGCTTCCTGGACCTCCCCGAGCGCCACGTCGCCGAGCAGGCGTTGCTGGCCGAGACCGCCCTGGCGGGAATGGGGGTACCGGTCTACGCCGTCAGGTGTGACGTCAGGGACAGCGCTCAGGTCGACGACTTCATTTCCCGGGCCCAGGACCGGCTGGGCGGACTCCACTACCTGGTCAACAACGCCGGCATCGCCATGGACGGTGCCCTGTGGCGCATGTCCGACGAGAGTTGGAGCCGGGTGCTCGACACCAACATCACCGGGGCGTTCAACTGCATCCGGGCGGTCACGCCGCTGTTCCGGTCGCAACGCTACGGCAAGATCGTCAACGTCAGCGCTCATCAGGCGGAACGACCGGGGTTCGGCGTGGCCAACTACGCTGCCAGCAAGGCCGCCCTGATCGGACTGACCCGGGCCGCGGCCGTGGAACTGGGACCCACCAACGTCAACGTAAACGCTGTGGCTCCTGGATTCGTTCGTACCGAGCGACTGTCGATGCTCCCGCCCGAAGTGGTTGACCGGGCCGAAAAGAGCTCGGTTCTTGGCCGGGTCGCGGAACCGGAAGACATCGCCAGGGTGATTGCCTTTCTGTGCTCCGACGAGGCGCGGCATATTACGGGGCAGACGGTGACGGTTGATGGGGGGATGTCGCTTGAGTGAGATGAGAAGGCGGTCGGGCGGTAAGGCGGTAGGGCGGTAGGATGTTGAGGCGGTTGGTGGTGGAGTGATTGCAGTGTGCTTTCCAGCTTGAATCCCCGATGGTGCCCATTAGGTTTCCCACCGACTAGAGAGCGGCCGGTTTCGGCCCGGTCTTGTCATGTAAATAGTTATACTGTAATACGTTATACGATGGCCTACGGTAACCGGGGAGCGTACGTGCGCAACATCTTTCTGAGCGGCCTGAGTCTGGTCCTGCTGGCGTGTGGTGGTGGTGGTGGGGAGTTCGAAGCGCCGGAACGGCCGGCGCCCGAGGAGCTGGACGCCATCAAGGGCATTCAACTCCGGGTAGAGCTTTTTGCGGGGCAGGACATGGTGGTGCTGCCGATCACCCTGGTGGTGCCCGACTCGTCTCTGGCAGCGGGTGAAATCTTCAAACACCGTGACGTGCTCCTCAGGTGGACCGACTCGATCATCCAGTTCAAGCTCGAGAATCGAGCAGCCGAAGTCGCCTGGAAATTCCCGCCGGAACTCAGGCGTACAGCCATGCGGTCTCCCGGCGCCATGCCGGATCCCGACCGCATGGGGCAGTCGGTCATGCGGACCCCCTCGCTGACAACCGTCCCTGATCCCTTTAGGGGGAACCTGCGGACTCTGGTGGGCATCGTCGGGGGCAGGCTGGCGTTCGTCCCGGCGGCGGCGGTATTCCGGCAGCCTGAGCCGGGGGTGGTCGAGGCGTCGTTGATGATCGTGGTAGCCGACTCCAGAACCGGCCGGGTGGTATTCCGCTCTCTGGCGGTGGGCGAAGGCGGGGATCTGGCCTACGCCCTGTCAGCGGCTCTCGACGACGTCCTCCCACTGCAGATCTTCGCTCCCGAATGACTTACGCCATTACGCTGCTTCCGGGCGATGGCATAGGTCCGGAGATTACCAAGGCGACGTTGAGGGTGCTGGAAGCGACCGGGCTCGCTTTCCAATGGGACGAGCAGGTGGCGGGCGTGACCGCCATCGAGGTAACCGGGAGCCCCCTGCCGGACGCGACTGTGGAGAGCGTCCGCCGGCACCGGATCGCCCTCAAGGGTCCGCTGACTACTCCGGTGGGGACCGGATTCCGGTCGGTCAACGTTGCCCTGCGCAAGGAATTTGCTCTGTACGCCAACGTACGCCCGACTAGTACCATGTTGGCCGGCGGTCGCTTCGAAGGCATCGACCTGGTGCTGGTGCGGGAGAATCTCGAGGGTCTGTACATCGGGGTGGAGCATTTCGTTGGTGTGGGTGACGATCCCCGGGCTGTGGCGGAATCGACGGCCATCGTGACTCGGGGTGGGTGCGAGCGGATCATCCGCTTCGCCTTCGAGTACGCCGTGTCACAGGGGCGCCACAAGGTGAGCATCATCCACAAGGCCAACATCCTGAAAATGGTGAGCGGTCTGTTCCTCGAGGTTGGGCGGGACGTGGCCCGCGAATTCGAAGGCCAAGTCGATTGGAACGATCTCATCATCGACAACACCGCCATGCAGATGGTGCTGAGACCCGAGCAGTTCGACGTCATCGTGACGACCAACATGTTTGGTGACATCCTGTCGGACCTGGCGTCGGGGCTGGTGGGCGGGCTGGGATTGGCCCCGGGAGCAAACATTGGAGCTGACGCGGCCATCTTCGAAGCTGTCCACGGCAGTGCCCCTGACATCGCGGGCCAGGGCGTGGCCAACCCAGCGGCGTTGATCCTGGCTGGCGCCATGATGCTGGATCATCTCGAAGAGCACCAGCAGGCCACCCGTGTCCGGGCCGCGGTGCACGATACCATCGTCGAGGACGTCATCCGCACCCGGGACCTCGGCGGTACCGCCACCACCGAAGAGTTCGGTGATGCAGTCGCACGACGGCTTTCTTGAGGTCCCCTGCGCCCGGTGCGGCCGCACTGGCGCCAAGATCCAGTGGGGCGACTTGTGTCCCGCGTGCCGCGAAGAAAAGCGGCGGCGGGCCAGCCAGATCGGGCGGCGCGCGGCCGTTCCAGCAACCATCGCCGTTGGTGCCTGGGTGCTGCTGAGCGTGCCGCCCGATGTGCCGGTGGCCAGGATCTACGGGATGGTGGCCGTGGTGGCGACATACGTTCTGGTGCGGCGCATCGTGTCCCGTATCGCACATGACTTTGTGAAATGAACGGCCTCATGGATAGGCTTCCTAACATTCATTGTTGCTGGCACTGCTGGCATTCTTCAAGGGCTTTTCTGTGACCACTACGGTCATCCACGTGTCGGACATCCACTTCGGTTGGCCTTGCGATTTGGAGCAAGTCGCCGAACTGGTACGGTTGGCGCCGGAACTGGAGCCTGACGCCATCGCCATCTCCGGCGATCTGACTCAGCGAGCCCGCCACGGTGAGTTCCAGCGGGCACGGGTGCTCATTGACCGGATGAACGCTGTCGCCCCGACGTTGGTCGTTCCGGGTAATCATGACGTGCAATGGTGGCAGAGTCCCTTCGGTGTCCGAGGCCAGCGGGTCAAGTTCACCAAGTACCGCCAGTATATCGACGAGGACCTCACGCCGGTTGTCCACGTTCCCGGTGCCGTCCTGGCCGGAGCACTGACCGCCTACGGATTTTCTTTGGGCGCGCTGACCTGGAACCCCAACGACGTCACGGTCAAGGGCCACCTACCCAAGCCGGAAACGGATCGGCTCCAGAGGATATTCTCAGAAGCGCCACCAGAGGACGCCCGCATCGTGGTATTGCACCACAACGTACTCCGAGGTCAGCTGTCCCAGCGGATGGGACTAGCTCACTGGCCCAGCGCCCAAGCCCGTCTCAAGAGTACCAAGGCGGATGTGGTCTTGTGCGGCCACGATCACCAGGAAGGCGTCGGCCAAATCGACGGTGTGCTTCCCGTGAGTACGGTCGGCACCCACAGCTCGCGCTCGCGCGGCAAGCGACCTTCGGTGTTCAACGTGATCCGCATCGACGATGAGGCGGTGCATATCCAGCACATGCGCTGGGAGAGCGACCGCTTGACGTTCCGGGCGTCGGATCAGCACAGCTTTGCCCGGCCGACTCAGGCGGAGCGGGGGGCCGGTGCCGCCAGTTCCGCCTGAGGCCGCCTCATTCAGGATGACTCCCGAGCTGCTGCTCGGCGCTCGGCTCAGGCAACTGGGCCTTGCGGATGGCATGGACGTCGTAGGCCACAGCAACAGGACGGTAATGTTGAGCGTCACGGCCCGGGGGCAACTGCGGTTGCATAGAGGCTACGGCCACGCCCCCGACCGTGTGCTGCGAGCCATATTGCGATTCATCGACGTGCGCCAATCGAAAGAACGGCGCCGAGCGGCCGAACGAGAGTTCCTGTCCTTCCCGGTGCACGCATACGCTCCCAGCAACAAGGGTCCCGTACGCCTGGAGCGGCTCCGGCCCGGCGACGAGGTGGTGCTACAGCGGCTAACAGAGGCACACCGCCGCCTCAATACCAGCTGGTTCGATGGAGCCTTGGCCGACATCCCCTTCCGGCTATCCAGCAGAATGAAGACCAGCCTGGGCGAATTGTGCCTGGACGCCAGGACCCGGAAAGTGATAAGCATCGCCATAAGCCGCCGCCACCTGCGGCGCCACCGCTGGGCCGAAGTCGAGCACACGGTGTTGCACGAGATGGTGCACCAATGGCAGGCTGAAACAGCGAGGCCGGTCGACCACGGCCGGGAGTTTAGAGTAAAGGCCCGGGAAGTGGGGATCGCGCCGGCAGCGAGACGAGCGGTGGTGGAAGCGGGGGCAGCGAGGTAAGCGGGGGCGGCGAGGGCAGGTAGGCGGTCCGGCGATCAGTACTCCCTACGTACGCCCCATGCCCTATTCACAACGCACAACGCACAACGCACAACGCACACCAAAGGCCAACCATGCCAAGCACCTTCACTGGCGTCAATTTCTACGACCTCGACTCCCTCCTGTCAGAAGAAGAGCGCGCCGTGCGGGACACGGTGCGCACTTGGGTCGATGAGAATCTCATGCCGATCATCGGCGAGTGCTACGTCGAGGGACGCTTCCCCAAGGAACTCATACCGCAGATGGCTGAGTTGGGTTTTTTCGGAGCCAACCTCCCCGAGAAATATGGTTGCGCCGGCCTCAACAACGTGGCCTACGGCCTCATCATGCAGGAACTGGAACGGGGCGACAGCGGCATCCGGTCCTTCGCTTCGGTGCAGGGCGCCCTGGTGATGTACCCCATTCATGCGTTTGGCTCTGAGGAGCAGCGTAAGACATGGCTGCCACGGCTGGCGAGCGGCGAAGACAT
>JBDHMR010000068.1:0-8561 GCA_039656035.1 Gemmatimonadota bacterium | reverse complement strand
GCCATCCGGATGAGGTTTTCGGTTTGTGACCCCATCTCGGTGCCTTCGATGCGGTGTCCACCGTGGCGACCGATAATCAACAATGTCGGCTCGATTTCTTCCACCCATTGCAGGATCACCTGAAACGGCTTGCCGACGAGAATCTGGCTCTCGACCTGGACGTCCGGGAACTCCTGCGCCATCACTTCCGCACGCTTGATGTTGGCTTGGCTGAGTTTGAGGAGACCCTTGTCGATGATGTTGTTGTGCAGTTCTTCCTGTTCCTCGAACTTGAACACCTTCGACGCCTTCACCGACAGAACATCCTTGATGTTGTTGAACACCGCGTGGTGGAATTCCACGTCGAAGGCGCTCCCCAGGTACAGCGTGGCACCGTAAGTCCGCGCCAGCTCCAAGCCGACTCGCATGGCCTTGTAGCTGTAAGAGGACCCGTCGACGCACACCATGATCTTGCCCGAACGCAACGGTCGATCGTTCTTGACGATCAAAATGTCCTTGGTGATGCTCCTCGCCGACCGTGATACGACACCGCCGAGTTGCGAGTGCGGCTGTTGGCCTATGCCGTGAGCTCCGATGACCACGAGATCGTATTGGCGGCCGCTGCTCCCGGCGAGTTTCTCGTCCTGGGTTTCGTCCTCTCCGACGATGCGGCCATCCTCTCCCAATCGCACGTCGGACCGGACCCGCTCACCACCATCGTAGCTGGCCGCAACATCGGCGTCGAATCCGATGAGACTGGGAAGTTGGCCCGCACCGCGATTCACCTCGTTGATCAACTCTTCGTAGTTGATGCCCTCCAGCAATTGACGACGCAGCGGCACACCGGCCGAGGCGCACCGTTTCTCCACCTGGTCGAGGAAGGAATCCGAGATCAGCTGCAAGCCCTTTTCGATCAGCTTGTCGTGCACCTTGCGCTGCCGCTTGATCTCGTCAGGAGTCTGGAATTGCGCCGGGAGGCCGGTCTCGAGCTGACGGAAACGCACGTCATGGAGCCGGGCCGCATACACGTGGGTACCCGTGATCCGTCCGTCCGACTCGGCGCATATCTCCAAGGCACAGTCCACCGCCCAGTCGGAACACGAAGAATTGTCCACCGGCACTAGGATTTCATGGTACATAGCGCTCCCGGCGACCGAGTGAAGGTCGGTTGAGGATCGGCCAGCAATATTGACAACCTGTCTTGCTGCAACAGGCACAGGATGGCTTGACGAGACGGCCCTGCCGCCCGGCTATTACGTGGAAATACAACCTTCGTGGTCCCTTTACACCAGCGCGAGTATTCAACCCGACAGGCACGCTGTCAAGTCTGTCCGGGTATCACTGGGCACAAGACATCGTCCCTTGGCATCGAGAACGGTCAGGGCATCGACGGGGCACGATTCGCACGCTTGGAGCAGTTCATCCCGAGACACGGCCTCGGGTACCGAGAATACAGCGATCCCCTCCTCGTCTAGGACGAACGCGGTGGCGCCTTCGCGAACACAATCGCCAAATCCGACACACAACGTACGGTCAATCATAACGACTAGACCGTGGACCCGGCGTTCAATCTCGGGCGACGTCACATTTCTTCCAATCCAAGATCGACCCGGGCCTCGTCCATCACCTGAGGGGTGATGATCTGGATGTCTAATAGATCTTCTTGACCATTCCACGGACGAATCCGGGTACTCGGGCCAGCCGTTCCTCGCTCTCAGGAGCCCATACAGGGCGGCCTGAAGGGTCGTCAACGAAGGCATCGTCCCGCCCCTCGAGGGTTTGCCGCACCAGCTCCATGGGTTGTTGATCGAGGGTACGGCCACCCACTTTGACGCCCAGGGACCCCACCAACTGCGTTTCCATTGGATTGGCCAGCATCGCCATCCGGCGGCCACAGCCCGGACATACATACGAGGCGGTAAAGGTGCCGTCCCCAGGCTCCTGCCGGTCCTCGTAGGTCATCTGTTCGTCGCAGTCGATACACAGGAACTTCACGAAGCCCTCCCGAGAACCGCCTGGACCGTGGCGGCCAGCGCCTCCTGCCCGGGACCCTCACCATGGGGACGAAACGGCAGGCGACCGAGCAGCGGCACTCCGAACTCGTCGGCCAGCGACTGACCGGCCGAGCCGTCGAACAGCGGCTGGACCTCGGTACAACCAGGGCATTGATACCCGCTCATGTTTTCGATGACACCGAGAACTGGCATCGCCGAGTCCTGGGCGGCGCGTATCGAACGAGCAACGGAACGGCGAGCCTCGTCGCTGGGGATGGTGACCGCAATGACACCGGCGAGGGACGGAACGAGCTCGTACAAATCCGTCACGCCGTCGGTCCCCGGCGGGAGATCCACCAGCAACAGATCGAGCTCGCCCCACACCACGTCACTCAGGAATTCGCGCAAGGCGCCGGCCTCGAGGAGGCCGCGCCAGGCGAACGAGTCGCCGGTGGACGATCGCCACTGCAACGGGCGTCCTTCCGCCAGGAGCAGGTCCATGGAAACGACCGCTATGCCGTCCTCCGCGATACTGGGCTCAACTCCCGATTCAGTGACAGCAAGAGGCCCGCGCGCCCCAAGAAGACGAGCCACGGTGGGACTGCGGAGATCGGCATCCAGCACACCCACCTGGCTTGCCGAGGCGACAGCTCGAGCCAACCAACTGGTCACGTAGCTCTTCCCTACACCGCCCTTGCCGCTCATGACGGCGACGATTCTGCGGACGGACTGTAGCCGTTCCGTGACTCGGTCCCGCTGCGCCTGCACCTGGGAGCCAAGCTGCGACCGGTCTTCGCCGGTTACCTGGTGATACGTCCGGTAGGTCACAGATCCCACCCGGCTCGGGCAAGCATGGCGAGGTTGATCATCACTACCACGAGGGCGGTGCCGTAGAATACCGGGGCGAGCCGCTGATCGGCGGTCGGCATGAACGCTCCGCCAATGAGCGTCGGCACCCGCAGGGCGGCGATGGCCCACACCACCCGCGCGACCCAGACGTTGTGGTGTTTCCACAGAGCCCAGAATACGATACCGACCACGACCGGGCCTGCCACCAACCAGATCCACCCGGGACCCATTCGTGGGGGCAGCAATCCCTGACGCCACATCTGAAAGGCGGCGCCTTCATAGAGTATTCCCACGTGGAGGTAGACGAAGGCTGCCTGCCGAAATTTCTGCTCGCGCATGAGACCCCTGGTCACGTGGAAGAATTGAACTGGCCTAATCTCCCGACCGGTGCTGCCGACCGCAAGAGACACTACCGGGCGGTCACGCTCGATTTCGAGCGGAGCACGTCCTCCGCGGCGGCGTAGCCCGAACGGACAGCCCCGGCCAGGCCGCTTCGGGCCACAGATGCGCCGGCCAGCGCTATCCGGCCCCGGCGCTGCAAGGATTCGAGAACCGCCGCCAGGATCGCCTCGTGGTCAGATGCATACCGGGGGATGGCCGCAGACCACGACACCACCCGGGCAAGCTCGGCGTCGCCGGTCAGGCCTATGGCCCGCTCCAAGAAGTGCTGAGTGCGTTGGATCCACCATTCCTGGTCTTCCACGCCGTCAGCCGGCGGTCGATAGAACGCGCGAAGAACATGTCGATTCGAGGGAGCTCGACCGGCAAACTTCGACGATGCGAAGCTGCACGCTCGCAGTCCCTCAGGTGCGGCGGTATCCCCCACCACCAGGCCGGTGGCATCGAGCGGATGGCGCACGCTGTCCCGGGCCACGACGAGAGTCACCGACAGCGACGAAACCGTTTCGAGGCGCCGAAGCCTACCTGCCGCTCTCGGATCGACTTCCCGCAACACGACCCCGGCGGCAGCACCCGGAAGCGCCACGATCACGCCATCGGCCTCGATCGATGGAGCCGAATCGAGGTGTATGCGCCACCCCCGGGACGGCCCGTCCTCCGCGGGCTCTACCGCCTCGACCGGAGTCGACAGCCGAATCTGTTCGTGCCCGATGGCCGCGGCCATGGCCTCGACCAAACTTCCCATTCCATGGCGCAGGCTCTGCAGTCCTCGCCCCCAGTCCACGGTGCGGGCCTGAATACCCAGCCGGCGACCTGCTTCGCCAGGTGGCAACTCACGCAAGACCCCGCCTTCAGCCAGAAGTGCCCGGGTGGTGGTTTGGGAGATCACATCGGAAGCAAGATCAAAACGGCGACACACTTGGTTCAGTGCCTCGCTGTTCGCGACGAAGCCTTCGGCACCATGTTCCAGCACGCAGCCCGATACGTGTTCGGTCAGAATCTGCCCTCCCAATCGAGATGAGGCCTCGAGAAGGACAACCTCCGCTCCCTGAGTCTGTGCTCGCCACGCGGCACACATGCCCGCCACTCCACCGCCGACGACCGCGATCTTCACGCCGCCCACCCCTCGGCGCGAGCCGCTTCCTCGACCAAGGCCGCAAGGGCAGCGATCAACAATGGGCTCGCGTTGAGCGAGGCCGTTCGTTCCAGGTGGATCCCCAACGCGGCGGCTAGCTGTCGGTACTCGATGTCGACGTCGTACAGCACCTCCAGATGGTCGCTCACGAACCCGATGGGACATACCAGGAGATGACGGCTGCCGGCGGCGGCCAGCGATTCGATGACATCGGCCGCGTCCGGACCAAGCCAAGGTCCACCAGCCTTTCCAGCGCTCTGATAGGCAAACCTGTGGGGCCGGGGCTCGATGCGAGCAAGCACTCCCTCCACACTCGCCATGAGCTGCGTTTGGTAAGGATCACCATCCGCGAGGATGCGCTGCGGAAGGCTGTGCGCTGTAAACAGAATGGACACATCGTCGCGGACGCCGGCAGGAAAACGGTGCAGCGCTTCACGAATGCGTTCAGCGACGGCATCGAGGAACCCCGGATGATCAAACCACTGCCGTACCATCGTCGTGGCCATGTCATCCCGCGCCTCTTCGATTCGCTGGGAGTAGGCACCGATGCTCATGGTCGAGAAATGGGGAGCCAGGGCCAGCGCGACAACGCGGGTGACGCGGTCGGCACGTATCTGCTGGAACACGTCGCGTATGTAGGGGTGCCAATGCCGCATTCCCACGTACACCGGCACGTTGCCGCCCATGGCTTGGGCCAGGGCGGCTGCCTGCGAGTTGGTGCGCTCGAGGAGCGGGGAGCCGCCACCGATCGCCTGATAGCGCTGCTGGAAAGCGGCGACCATTTCGGGAGACGTGGGGCGCCCACCCCGAACGTCGAGCAAGTACGGCTCGACGTCGTCGACGGTGGTGGGGGCACCATAGGCAACGAGCAGCACCCCGAACGGTGTCTCGTTAGCGGACAAGGATCCGCCCCGACTCGATTCTCACCTCGAATGTCTTGATCGGAGCACGGACCGGCCCACCACACGGTGCTCCACTCTCGAGATCGAACCGTCCCTCGTGCCACGGGCACTGCAGCGTGCTTCCATCCGGCAAGATGCTTCCCTCGCTCAGTGACGCACGACCGTGGGTACACCGATCGGCGACGGCGAAGACCCGCTCCCCGATCTTGAACAGCGCCACGGCCTCCCGGCCGCAGTAGACCCGGAGTCCGGAGTTCGGACTCAGATCCTCGACGCCGGCCACATCCGTGAAGGTGTCGTCGCCTGCGACAGCCGCGGTGGTGCTCGTCGAGCGGCCGCCCATGGCATCGAGCGCCTCCCACAAGGACATCTGCAGGCAGGTGAAAATCGGAACATCCAGCTGGGTGTACGCCGAGGATTTGGTTTCCCGCAGTTCCATTACGAGATCGAGGAAATCGCCGGGATCGTCCGATTCGAAGGCCAGCACGAACTCCTGGTCGTCGAGTCCGTACGAATAAATGGTGTTCAACCGCACGTCCGGGTGGGCACGGCCAATGGTGGCGTGTTCCTGCATCATGGCTTGGCGCTCGTCGTGCGGCAGCGCGTACCAGGACCGCTTCTTCACGAACGGATACACGAAGAGGTAGCGAGAGTCCTGCGGGCGCACGGTAATCATGTCGGCGTCGTCGGATCGGTCGGGGAACTGGTAGATCGATCGCCGAGTCATGCCGATATAACTGTGAGAAATCGAGAGATAGCCCGCCAGGTCGGTGGAGAACATTGCCGTCTGAACTTCCTGGAACGCTTCCATGTCATCGCTCACCTGCCACAGCAGCAAGTCGGCATCCCCGCGTGTGCCGGACAGGCTATAACTGCGCAGCAGCAACCTGCCACGGAAACTCAGAAGCGTAGTGGCGAATTGTGTCTTGTGGCGGGCCTGCTCGTCCGGTTCCAGTCTCCGCCATGCGGCATCGAGCTTGAGGAACAGAAAGCGTACGTACTGTCTAGGTGAGTCGGTCATTGCGTCTCGTGGGTAGCCGGTTGCATGATTGCGCGAGTCCATTTCTTGCCGTCGAGACGAAACCATCGAGTAACGGCAGCACCCACCAACGCCCGGAAACCATACGTGGCACCGATGAACCTGCGGTCAGTCATGCGAACCGTGCCCCTACCCTTGGCGATTGGGTTTATCCTGTTCGTTGTAGTACTGGGCTATGTGATAACGGCATCTCTGGTGCGCCGAGATTCCCCGACATTTACTCTCCGTTCTCCTCGGCCCTCCGGCCTCACGCAACCGGGGCCTCCGGATACGGTCACCATCGATACGGCAGATCCTGAGGCATGGCAGTACCTCGATCTCGACCGAGGCCGGTCACTCGTCCCTCCCGACACGGCCGCCTGGGACCTGGCTCTCCGACGTTATCAGCTTCGAACCCGTGGGGCCATGCCCGCCACCGGCTCAGTGCCGTTCGATTCGGCGGGTGTACCAGAAATCGGCTGGGACTCCATTGGCCCTGGGTTGATCGGCAAGTGGTACCGTTACAGCATGGTGTCACACTTGCTCGAACCCAAGGGGCTCGTGTATTTCATTCGAACAGACCAGGAGCGTATCGCCAAACTCGAAATCCTGAGCTACTATTGCCCAGGCCTTACACCGGGATGCTTGACGTTCCGCTATGCGCCTGCGACCGCTTCAGTTCCCTGATCCAGGTGACGCCAGCGTGGCTGTCCACTGCTTGAGCCTCAGTCATCACCATACCCCGCTCCCGGTACGGGAGCGAATGGCGTTTTCGCACGACCAGCTGCTCGGCGCACTGGAGGTGGGCGCTGCTCGACGAAATGCCGGCACCGGAAGCCTCCAGGAAATGGTGATTCTGTCCACCTGCAACCGGACCGAATTGTATATGACGGCCGAGTCGCCGGCGGTGGCAGCGACTGCAGGACGTGGATTCCTGGCCGAATCTCTCGGGGTGGATATCGAGGTGATCAGCCGCTACGACGTGCACACCGATGGCGACCGCGCGGTACACCACCTGGCGCGAGTCGCCGCGGGGCTGGAGTCGATGGTCCTCGGTGAATCGGAGATCCTGGGCCAGGTGTCGGAAGCCATACGACTTGCCGCCGGGGCCGGGGCCAGCGGAACGGCACTGGATCGTGTGTTCCGGACGGCGATGCGAGCGGGCAAGCGGGCTCGGACCGAGACCGCCATCGGCAAACATCCCGCTAGCGTTGGATCCGTCTGGGTTCACCTTGCCGCCGGCACTCTCGGTTCTCTCGAGGGGCGGCACGCCACTGTAGTCGGAGCCGGACGGATGGCCCGGAAAGCGATCAAGGTATTGCGATCACGCGATGCCGCGACCATTACGGTCATCAGTCGGCGGCTCGAACAGGGCCGGCAACTGGTCGCTGGCGCAGAACGGAGCGTGGGATTCGAAGCTCTCGGACGGGCACTGGCAGAATCGGATATCGTGGTCTGCGCCACGAGCGCCTCACAGCCGCTCATAACATCTCAGTTGGTCACGGCCGTCCGTGGCGGCGCGCCGGCTACTCTCGTCATTGTCGACATCGGTATCCCACGCAACGTCCACCCCGACGTTCGCGCCATCGACGGTATCCAGGTCATCGACATGGACGACATTCAACGTAGTCTGGAGAATTCCGTAGATCATCGGCGCGGAGAAATTCCAGCGGTGGAGGCGATCGTAGAGGACGAGGCGCAACGGTACCGTGACGAGGGCAATGGGAAAGGCGTGCTTCCGGTCCTGGATGCCGTTCGGCGAAAAGCAGAAGACAGCCGGCGGAAGGAGGTCGCCAGGTTCATTGATCGGTTGCCGGATGTTCCCGCGGAACTCAGAAAAGAGATCGAGGCATTGTCTCGATCCTTGGTGAACACAATTCTGGCAGCTCCGTCCCAGCGCCTGCGGAAAGAGGCCGCCAACGGACGGGCCGAGGAGTTCGCGCGCGTTACCAGGGAACTCTTCGGGATTGCCGTGCCGGAACCGTCGGATGAGGTCGATACCGGCAGTCCGCCTTCCGTTCCCTAGTCCTCACCCACCGCTTTCACCGCATCGACAAACGCCTGCGCGTTTTCAACTGGAACGTCGGGCAGTATCCCGTGCCCCAGATTGGCGATATAGCCTCTGGAGCCGAAGGCCTCGAGCATGGTGCGGACTCTTGACTCGATGACCGGCACCGGAGCGTAGAGCCAGGCGGGATCGAAGTTGCCCTGCAGTGCCAGTTCCGCTCCGTCGAGTCGCTTGCGAGCACCGGCGGCTTCCGTTTGCCAGTCGACGCCAATGACGT
>JBDHMR010000067.1:0-7050 GCA_039656035.1 Gemmatimonadota bacterium | reverse complement strand
AGAATGCCGAGGCGAATCTTGATGTCGCGTCCTATGTCGGCCCGCATCGCCAAGATGACGAGTAGCGCCGTTATGATAGAGACGGCGGGTGGGAGCCAGTTCTCGATTTCTGAGAAGAAATAGCCACGCATAATCGGGTCGATCAGCGCTGGAAAAACGGATATCATGAAGAACGTGAAGGCGTATACCGACGCGATGATGCCAACGCGCTTGATCGATGCCTCGACCATTTCTGGAGGCAACGATTTCACGCTCCATTGAGAGGCGCGGTCGACCTTCCCCTCGTGGATCAACATGGTATCCGGTCTACTACGTCTGGTCATCTCATCCCCGACCCATACGTGTGGCTTCTGAAGGTCACTTGGCAACAGGGAGGATACATGATTTGCTCGAACCCCAAAGCCGCTTTGGTCTCAAACCGCATGAGAATCTCATGCGGCCCTCCCAAAATAGAGCCGGGCGAGTGGACCGTCCAGGGAGCCAAGACGGTGGTCTATGGGTGGTGAGGGGAACATGGGTAGATAGTGGCAGCGGGGGCAGTTACTAATTCGTTTTCAGGGTAGAAATCGGGTCGACCTTGGTTGCTTTGCGGGCCGGTAGGTAGCTCGCCATCAGTCCTACGGCCGCTAGAAACACAGCTACCGACACGAAGGTGGTTCCGTCGGTGGCGGTTACTTCGAACAACAGGTTGTCGAGCAACCTGGACAGGCCCCAGGCGCCCGCCAGCCCGATGGCCAATCCGGCGATCACCAGTTTCATCCCGTTACCCACCACCATTCTGAGGATGCTGCCGGCTTCGGCGCCGAGGGCCATCCGAATGCCGACTTCGTGCATCCGGCGAGTTACCGAGTACAGCAACGATCCGTAGATCCCGGCAGCCGCGAGGACCAGTGCGATCACGGCGAAGCTTCCCAGCAACGTGGTATAGAACCGTGGCAACGCTATGGAGCGGTAGAGTCGTTCCTCCAGGCTGGTCACCCGTACCGGGTGGTCCGGGTCGACAGCCCAGACGGCCTCACGCATTGCTGCGATGGTACCGGCCTTGTTGTTGCCGTCGTACTTGGCAACCACTCGAATCGTGGAAAACCACGGCTGCACCGCCTGCCGCCATGGCCGATAAGCCTCCAACGGCTGCTTGTTGGCCAGCCCCGCCTGCCTGACGTTGGCCGTCACACCGATAACCGTCATCCACGGATCGGACGGATCTCTCCCGATGTGGATGCGTTTGCCGAGGGCGGATTCGCGGCCCCAGTGTTTGCTGGCCAACGCCTGGTTCACGATCACCACTTCGGGCTGTCCGGCGCCGTGTTGCCTGCCAAAGTCCTGGCCTTCGATGATGTCGATGCCGACGGTAGGCAGGTAGTTCGGGTTTACCGCGTGGATGTTGGCGCCCTCCGGATCGGAATTAAAGTCGGCTCCCTCCGGGAAGATCGACATCCGCATGCTGACATTGCCAATCGGCAAGTTCAGGGCCGACCCAACAGATACTATCCCGGGGATGGCTGATACCCTTGCTATGACATCATCGAAGAACATGATGCTTTGCTCGACGTCATCGCGATCAGGTGAAGCGAGCCGCATGGCCAGCACGTTCTCCTGGTCGAAACCGGGGTCGACCAAATTGAGCCTGATGAAGCTGTTGAACAGCAGTCCCGCGCCGACGAGGAGAATGAGCGCCAACGCCGTTTCACAGACGATCAGGGCGTCTCTGAAGAGGTTCTTGCGCCTGCCGGAGGTTACGCTGGCGGCCCCTTCCTTGAGCGCCTCTCCGGGGTGTCGCCTGGCAGCCTGGATGGCGGGGACCATTCCGAAACACACGCCGGAGACGACCGAAACCAGAATGGCAAATCCGAGTATCCTAATGTCAACCGTCACCTCGGCCAGCCTGGGAATACCCCCTGGATCGAACGTCTGCAGCGCTGCGACTCCGATGTAGGCTATGGCAACCCCGCCCGCGCCGCCGAGCACGGCCAGGATGACACTTTCAGTAAGGAGTTGTTTGGCGATGCGTGTGCCACCCGCTCCCAGGGCTGCGCGCAAGGCCATCTCCCGGGCCCGGTCCGTTCCTCTGGCCAGTGACAGGTTGGCCACGTTCACGCAGGCGATCAGCAGCAAGAGACCGACGGCGCCCAGGAGCACCCCGAGGGTCCCGCCAATGTCACCTACGGTCGTCGCATGCAGGCCTGCGACAGCTATCAGCGACGAGTCCGATCGAAAAGTGAGGTCTTCGGGGTAGGCCGCCACGAGAGCCGTTCCGATGGTCGTCATCTCGGCCTGGGCCGTCTCGAGAGTGACTCCCGGCTCGAGCCGCGCCACCACCCGCATGAAACGACCGTCGCGCGAGGCATACTCGGGTTTGGCAGGATCCAGCGGGAGCCAAATCCCGGTGGTGCCAACCCAGAGTGCCTCGGGCGGATGAAGATCCGCCGGCATGACGCCAATTACCGTAACCGGACCGGAGCTGGTGTTGATCGATTGTCCCAGTATGCCGGCGTCGGCTCCGTACCGGCGGCGCCACAGGCCGTCACTGATAAGGGCCACCGATTCGCTGCCGTAGGGGTATTCCTCAGGTGCGAAGCTCCGTCCCAATGACGGCGAGATTCCCAGTAGTTCGAAGAACCCTTCCGTTACCCGGGCGACGGTTACCTGCTCGGGTTCGCCGCCGCCAATCAGGTTGATGGATCTCCTTCCAGTAACCGCCGCCATAGACGCGAACGACGTCGCCTGATTCTTCCAGTCGATGAAGTTGGGTGCTGAGGTAGACGACAGGCTCCCGGGCACGTTGGAGAATGACGTGCCCAGGACTACCAGGCTGGAAGGGTCTTTGTATGGCAGGGGACGCAACAGGACCGTGTCGACCACCGAGTAGATGGTGGTGGTTGCTCCCACCCCTAGGGCCAGGGTGACTATCGCCAGCAAGGTGAACATCGGCTGGCGCAGGAACGAGCGGATGGCGATTCTGGAATCGTGCAGCAATGATTGCATGGGGCCTGATCTGTCGTCGTTGATGTTAGCGGTGAGTCTGAGTTTTTGGCGCAACGTTTTTGCGTGGGCGAGCACGCCGTTCGACACCACGTCACGAATTGTCCTGATCCACAGAGCAACACGCTCGGCCCGACCGGCGCAGTCCTGGTAGCTCAGACGGAACACGCCAGCCATGTCGTCTCCGAATCTGAGACGAACGCTGAGGGGATAGGCCCGCAGCATAGTGCGGTACCGGGTGACCGCTCGTTCGACTGTGGCGGTCGATCGTTTCATCGGTGTCACGGCGCCTGGCGTGGATCGATGAGGTTGCGGCTTCTGGCCGAGTCGATCAGCAACGCCAGTCTCTCGGTCTCGGCCACCAGGACGCGGCGACCGAGCGGCAAGAGCGTGTAGTACTTCCGGCGCTCGTCGTCGTTCTCGACCGGGTCGCCGCCGGACTCGCCGATCAGCCCGTCATCCAGTAGCTTGCCGATGACCCGGTACAGCGTGCCCGGTTCCAGCCGGACCTGGTTGTTCGAACGGCTCTCGACTTCCTTCTTGATGCCGTATCCGTGCGAGTCGCTTTCGGACAGGACCATGAGGATCGAAAACACGCTTGGCTTGAGCGGAATGAACGTTGCCGGATTCGAGTCGTGGGTCTGCGCCATGGTGGTTTCCTCGTAACGATGGACCGTATTGCCTCTAACCAATATATCTATATCCATTCTGCCTGCAATACGGGTTGTTTTCCGGATTAGTTCCATCTGGTCGTAATTGATTTATTGATATGATGTTAGTGGTTAAGGGCAAGTGGCTATTGGCTGGTGGCAGATGCTACGGGGAGTCGGGCAAAAGGATCCATGGATACCCACGTTTCGCGTCGAAACCACCAGTGAAGCTCTGTCGTAGAGGCCCCAATCACCGATTCAGGAGTGACTCGCCATGGAAGCCCTGATCCCGATCTTCGGCATCATTTTCGTGATAGGCCCGGTCGCCAGCCTGGTGTTTTCCTATACACCGTTGGGGAAAGCCGTCATAGAGCGACTGCGCGGGCGCACCAATGCGTCCGATGACAGTCTGCTGCAACTCCAGGACGAAATCGACCGCCTCCACGACCAAATTGGCCAGCAGGACCAGCGGTTCGAGGAACTCCACGAGCGGCTCGATTTCACCGAGCGTTTGCTGACGAGTCGGTCAGAGGTTGAGGACGAGCCCGGTGAGGTGGTCACCCCGGTATAGACGTAGGGGCGACGCATGCGTCGCCCCTACGAACACCACACATTTCCTACGCCCTACGCCCTACGTCCTACGTCCTAAGCCCTCAACCCCCGTTTGCCCCAACCACCACCCCCACCCATTTTCCCCCCATGACCGATCGCCGATACAGCGAAGAAGAAGTGGCCACCATCTTCGAGCGGGCCGCCGAAGCGCAGCAGAGCGCCCGGCGGCACTTGCCCGCCGGCGAGGGGATGACCCTGGCGGACCTCGAGGAGATTGGCCGGGACGTGGGCATTCCAACCGACCTGGTGGTGCAGGCGGCGAAGTCCTTGGATCGGGGCGAGCGGCCCGGTGGGCGATCCTACCTCGGTCTTCCTGTTGGTGTGGGGCGGACGGTGGAGCTGGACCGGCGGCTCACGGAAGAGGAGTGGGAACACCTGGTGGTGGATCTGCGCGAGACGTTCGATGCGCGCGGCCGAGTGAGTTCCCATGGTTCCCTGCGCCAATGGACCAACGGCAACCTGCAGGCCCTGTTGGAACCTACGCCGTCAGGACACAGGCTTCGTCTCAAAACCGTCAGAGGGAACGCCATTGCCTTGATGTCCGCCGGGCTTGGCTTCGTGGGGGTCTCGACGGTGATGCTCGTTGTTGGGGCCGTTGCCGGCGAGCTGGGACCGACCTTGGGTGGGGTCGCCGGCGTTGCCGCCATGGGACTCGGTATCTTCGCGATGGGTGCGTTGCGGGTGCCGACGTGGGCGCGAACGCGGCGGCAGCAGATGGAGGGGGTGGCGGCGCGGTTGGCGTTGGCGGCAGAGGGCGGCCGGGGCGGCCGCGGCGAGGGCAGCGGGGGCAGCGAGGGCAGTACTGACAGCTGACAGCCGACCAGTTGATACTTGATTGTAGGTTGCCGACTATGTTCATGGGATCGTACTTCTTCATAGTCAGCGAGAGTTCCCATTCCACCAACCACTTCGCCGTCTGTGGCACCTCCGTCCGGTCAGATGAATCTGGATTCCGGACTGGCGCAACTAGGGTTCGAGACGTTTCGGCCCGGGCAGCGGGAAGCAATAGAAACGCTGCTGTCCCACGGCCGCGTCTTGCTGGTCGCTCCGACAGGTGGTGGCAAGAGTCTCACTTATCAGCTTCCCGCCGCCATGCTTCCGGGCACCACCATCGTGGTCTCTCCCCTGATCTCCCTGATGCACGACCAGGTCCTGGCGCTGGAACAGCTGGGAGTGCCGTCGACCTATCTGGCGGGTACCCTCGACTCGGATGAAATGCGCCGCCGTATGTCTGAGGCGTCCCGGGGCGCCTACAAGCTGATATACGTGGCGCCGGAGCGGCTGAACTTCGATGGGTTTCGAGGAATGGTAGATCGGTTGCAGTGTCCCCTGGTGGCGATCGATGAAGCTCACTGCATCAGTGCCTGGGGGCACGACTTCCGGCCGGACTACATGCGGATCGGCGAGCTGATCCAGCATCTGCCCAATGCCCGCGTCCTGGCCTGCACCGCTACGGCGACACCCATCGTGCGGGATGAAATCCTCGAACGCTTGGGGCTGTCCGGTGACACGCCGCAAATCCTGCGCGGCTTCGCTCGGCCGAATTTGGCGTTCCGCGTGCAGGACATTCGCAGCACCAAGGAAGGGCAGGGTCAGGTCGACCTGCTGCTAAGAGAATTTCTCAACAGTGCGGGCAGTGGCCGGGGGACGGCCATCATCTACAGCCCCACCAGGAAGCGGGCCGAGTCGGAGGCGGAGCGGTTGTCCGCGGAGGGCTGGCGAGCGGAGGCCTACCACGCTGGCATGATGGGAGAGCAACGCGACCGGGTGCAAACGGCGTTCGCCAACGGGGAATTGGAAATCGTGGTCGCCACCAACGCGTTCGGCATGGGGATCGATCGCCACGACGTGCGTTGCATCGCCCACCTCGGCCCCCCGGGTTCAGTGGAGGCGTACTACCAGGAGTCCGGCAGGGCAGGGCGGGATGGTGAAGACGCGGCCTGTCTGTTGTTGGTGTCGCCCAACGACATGCCTCGCCGTCGTTACCTGATCGAAAACGATGGTGACGGCGGGCGCCCCGACGAGGAAACCATCCGCCACAAGTGGAACCTGTTTCTGGAACTGATGCGCTGGACCGAAGGCGGCAGCTGCCGCCACGACGCCATCCTGCGTTACTTCGGCGACGAAGAAGAAACGCTGTCGGGTTGCGGCCGGTGTGATGTGTGTTTGCAGATGAATGAAGGGGACGCGACCGAGGACGAGGAAGTCGGCACGGTGGTGCGAAAGGCCCTGTGTGGTGTGGCTCGGGTGCACGGTAGGTTCGGCATCACCGTGGCCGCGAAGTTATTGAAGGGCGCCGAAGACGAGCGACTGAATTGGTCGGGCCTGGCCCAGACCCCTACCCACGGTACGCTCGATGCCTACGGCGAGGATTGGATCATGACCTTGCTGCGGCGATGTGTCACCGCGGGCTGGGTCGATTTCCACGGGGGAGAGCGGCCGGTGGTCGTGGTGACCCCCGAGGGGCAAGACGTAATCCACCAACGCCGCCCCGCCCGCCTGTTACTCCCCCCGACCAGGCCCACCCGCGTACGGTCGACGGGCGGCGGAACCCCCGTAGGGGCGACGCATGCGTCGCCCGGGAGGGGCGGAGGACGTAATACCGCCGCCGCCGAGATCGAGCTGGACGACCAGGGTCAGACGCTGTTCGAAGCGCTGCGTAAATGGCGCCTTGAAGTGGCGGGGAACGAAAAAGTCCCTCCCTATGTCGTCGGGAGCGATCGGACCTTGCGAGAGATCGCGCTCATGCGCCCTGGGAGCCAAACCGATTTGGCATTGGTGCACGGAATCGGACCCGCAAAAATCG
>JBDHMR010000066.1:0-7061 GCA_039656035.1 Gemmatimonadota bacterium | reverse complement strand
CGTGGACATAGTCCGTCAACATGCGGTTCTCCGCCTGGGTCTCATCTATGCTGGCGCTGACGACGTCTCCGATCGAGATGATGCCGACCAACTTGGCGTCATCGAGGATGGGCAGGTGCCGGATCTTGTTCTTCGTCATGATGCCCATTACGTAGGGAATCTCATCGTCCGGAAGGCCGATGATGAGGTCGGTTGTCATGATGTCCCTAACGAGAGAGGGGCAATCCTCGTCCGCTTTGGGAGGGTTCGCCAGGCGGACACAGTGCTCGCCACATTGCCGCAGGATGTCGCGCTCCGAGAGGATTCCCTGGACCGCTCCGTTCTGGTCCGTGACGACAACCGCGCCGATGTGATGCTCGTTCAAGATACCGATGGCGTCGTGGATCGTCTTGTCCGCCTCGATCGTCACCACACCACTCCCCTTGTGCCGTAGGATGTCAGCGATGCGCATGTCGCGGCCTCTTTCGGTGTGGGTTCGTATGAGCGATACGGAGCGGGCAATGGGATCCGACCGAAACGCGTCACTCCTATAGTGGCCCTTGGAACTCGGTAATACAAACCCCGGATGAGGGCCGCTTGCCTAAGTTGTTATTGGATAGAAAGTTGGAGACGATAGCGACAGCGGGGGCGGTGGGCGTAAGGGGAATTCCTCCGCGGAGGACATTGACGAGTCCGCCTGGGCGCTGTTCGAATCCCGCCACATCGCTCTTTCCGAGATCGAGTCGGGCCTTACATTGTAGTAGCCTCCATGGAGGGCCACCATGTGGTCCACCGACGAATCCCCCGCACGGAGTTCTTGATGACTGCGTTCCAAATCAACGGTAGACGGGTCGTGTCCACGTCGGCGCCTGACACGCCGCTCTTGTGGGTGATCCGCGACGATCTCCGACTCACCGGCACCAAGTACGGTTGCGGTATCGGCCAGTGTGGCGCCTGCACCGTGCACCTGGACGGCGCCCCGGTGCGATCGTGCCAAACGCCGCTCTCCGCCATCGAGGGGAAGCAGGTGACGACGATCGAGGGGCTGTCCGACAACGGGGATCATCCGCTGCAACTGGCCTGGATCGAGGAGCAGGTACCCCAGTGCGGCTACTGCCAGTCGGGGCAGCTGATGTCCGCGGCCGCGTTGCTGCGCGACACGCCACGACCGACGGACGCCGACATCGACAACGCCATGTCCGGCAACCTGTGCCGCTGCGGTACGTATCAGCGGATTCGCCGAGCGGTGCATCGGGCGGCGGGAGGTGGCGCATGACCGCCATCGGTCTGAACCGCCGTGACTTCGTTCGTGCCGGGATCGGCGGCGCCGCAGGACTGACCATTGCCATTCACCTTCCGGCGTGTGCCGCCCCCGGCGACCGGGCCCCGGCACCGACTCCATTCAGGCCCAATGCCTGGCTCCGAGTTGGATTGGATGGCGGCATTGTCGTTGTAGTCGACAAGTCTGAAATGGGGCAGGGGGTGCTGACGTCTCTACCGCAGATGATCGTGGAGGAACTGGACGGAGATTGGTCAAAGGTGCGGATCGAGCAGGCGCCGGTGGGCTCGGAATACGTCAACCTCGCCTACGGTATCCAGGCCACCGGAGGGAGCAGCAGCGTACGCTCCTCGATGCAGGCCCTGCGGGAGGCCGGCGCCAAGGCCCGGGCCATGCTGGTCTCGACGGCGGCCCAGGGGTGGAGTATTGAGCCTTCGGCCTGTCACACCGAAAACGGCTACGTGGTCGAGACGGCGGGTCGCCGCCGCAAGAGCTACGGTGACCTCGCCGCCGCCGCCGCGGAGATGCCGGTACCGGAAACGGTTTCTCTCAAAGACCCGAAGGATTTCAATCTCATCGGGAAGCCGATCAAGAGACTGGATCTCGCGGACAAGGTTACCGGCCGCGCCGGGTTCGGGATCGACGCGGATACCGACGGCATGTTGGTGGCGCTGGTGGCCCGTTGTTCCACTTACGGCGGGACGGTGGCGGGTTACGACGATAAAGCTGCGTTGGCCGTTCCCGGCGTCAGGCAGGTGGTGCAGATCGATTCGGGGGTCGCGGTTGTCGCCGAGGGCTATTGGCAGGCGAGCCAGGGCCGTAAGGCACTCGAGGTAACATGGGACCGTGGCACGATGGCCGGGATGAGCAGCGAGGCCATCTCCAAGAAATTCAGAGATCTTTCCCGCCAGTCAGGAGTCGTGGCCCGAGACGATGGCAACGCTGGGCGAGCCCTGCGCCTGTCGGCCAAGCGGATCGAGGCCGAATACGAAGTGCCCTACCTGGCGCATGCCACCATGGAACCGATGAACTGCTCGGCCTCGGTCACCTCGGAGAAATGCACCGTTTGGGCTCCGACTCAGTTTCAATCGGGCCTCCGCACGGTAGCTGCGCAGATCACCGGGCTTCCGGAGGAAGCGGTCGAGGTCAACACCACGCTCCTGGGCGGCGGCTTCGGTCGCCGGTTCGAACAGGATTTTGCCGCGGAAGCTGTCGCGCTATCCAAGGCCATAGGCCAGCCGGTCAAGGTGATCTGGTCGCGGGAAGACGATTTGGCTCACGACTTCTACCGTCCGGCGAGTTACAACAGACTGGCGGCCGGTCTCGATTCGTCGGGCGATCCGGTGGCGTGGACTCATCGAGTGGTGGGGCCTTCCATCATGACTCGCTTTGCTGCCTTCTTCGGCCCGCTCCCCGACGGGCTGGATTCCACCTCGGTGGAGGGCGCCGCGGACATTCCCTACGGCATCCCCAACATCCATTGTGACTGGGTGCGGGCGGACGTCGGCGTGCCGGTTGGCTTCTGGCGTTCGGTGGGGCATTCGCAAAACGCGTTCATCTCGGAGTGCTTCATCGATGAACTGGCAGGAGCGGCGGGCAAGGACCCATACGAGTTCCGCCGGGCGTTGCTGGCGGAGGCGCCACGTCACCGAGGCGTGCTTGAACTGGCCGCTACCAAGGCCGAGTGGGGGACTCCGCTTCCTGACGGACATGCCCGTGGGATAGCCGTGGCCGAGTCCTTTGGCAGCTACGTGGCCGAGGTGGCGGAGGTCTCGTTGGAGAACGGGAAAGTGCGGGTGCATCGCGTGGTGTGCGCCATCGACTGCGGTGTGCATGTCAATCCGGACATCATCGCGGCCCAGATGGAGAGCTGCGTCGTTTACGGCCTGACAGCCGCCCTCTACGGGGCCGTGGAGATCGAGAATGGTGGTGCCCGGCAGAGCAATTTCCACGACTATAAACTGCTGCAAATAGGCGAGATGCCGGAGGTGGAGGTATACATCGTGCAAAGCACTGAGCCCCCGGGCGGCGTGGGAGAGCCGGGCACGCCGCCGATTGCGCCGGCGGTGGTGAATGCGTTGGCGGCGCTTACGGGGCGCCGGGTGAGGACGTTGCCGATAGAGGTCTGATGACGGCGAGGGCAGCGAGGGTAGTGGGGATCGGTGGTACGCGGTGAAAGGTGGCAGATGTCCGGCATTTGATTGATCCGAAGCACCGGGTAATCATGGAAGTTGCTTTGCTGGACGCGACCGTCTTTGATAGTGATCTCCCCCGAAAGCGCCGCGCTTAGCCCATACACGATGTCCCTCTCGACCTGGGCCCTGATGCCGCTAGGATTGACGGGGATCCCGCAGTCGATCCCGGCCACCACGCGGTGCACGCGAATCGTGCCGCCGTCCGACACCGATACTTCCGCCACTTGTGCCGCATAGCTTCCGAAAGTGAAGTTGGCGGCGATGCCGCGGCCTCGTCCCTCCGGTACTACGCTTCCCCATTCGCTCCGGTCGGCCACCGGGGTAAAGACGTCGAGATACCGACTGGGGCTGAAGACGGGACCACGGTGATCGAGAAGCTCGGTGAACGATCGTACCGCATGGTGACTGATGACGCAGACCAGATCGGCTACCTGCTTGACGCGATCGAGGGAATCGTACTACCGTAATGACAGCGGGGGCAGTGGGGGTCCACTCGGTTTCTTATGGATTGACTGTTCACAGGAGCGATGATGACGGACACTTTTGACATGGCAACGATTCAGCGTGGCGCGCGGTTGCGGCGGTCGCCGTTCTTTGAGGCTACCCTGCGGGACGGTTGCCGGGCGTACACGGTCTACAATCACATGTTCCTCCCCACCCGCTACGAGGAACTCGAGCGGGAGCACGATGCGCTGTTGAACGGTGTCACTGTGTGGGACGTGAGTGTGGAGCGACAGTTGGAGATCAAGGGGCCCGACGGCTTTGCCTTCGCCGATTTGTTGACTCCAAGGGACCTGACTCAATGTGCGGTGGGTCAGGGCAAGTACGTGGTCATGACCGCCGATGACGGGGGTATCATCAACGATCCCGTGCTCCTACGACTGGGGGACAACCACTTCTGGCTGGCCGCTGCCGACAGCGACATCCTCCTATGGGCAAAGGGCGTGGCCTACAACTCCGGGATGGACGTCGAACTGAGGGAACCCGATGTCTCCCCCATACAGATTCAGGGACCGAAATCCAAGCCGGTGGTGGAGGCGCTCTTTGGTGACCGGGTGCTGGAACTTGGATACTATTATTTCCTGGAGGCGGATCTCGATGGCATCCCCGTCATCGTCACTCGCACCGGGTGGAGTGGCGAAGTCGGCTTCGAGGTCTATCTCCGTGACGGGTCTCGAGGATCGGATCTGTGGGATCGGGTAATGGAAGCGGGCAAGCAGTACGGGATCGTTGCGACTGGCCCGTCGGATATTCGACGCATCGAAGCCGGCATCCTCAACTACGGTATCGACATGACGCTCGACACCAATCCGTATGAGGTTGGATTGGGGTGGTTGGTGGATCTCGATCAGGATGCCGATTTCGTTGGCAAGCAAGCCCTCGCCACCATCAAACGCGATGGGGTGAGCCGCAAGCTCGTCGGGGTAGAAATCGCTGGCGCCCCGTTGGACTTGAACATGACGCGTTGGCCAATCAGTCAGAACGGGACCGGGGGAGGCTGGGTGACGTCCGCCGTCTTCTCACCGCGCCTCGGCAAGAACATCGGCTATGCCATGGTCCCCATTGCCCTGGCCGAACACGGAACCATGCTCAGCGTCGAGACCGCCGACGGAACCCGAGCGGCGACGGTCGTTCCCAAGCCGTTCGTCGATCCCAAGAAGGACCTGCCGAAATCGTAGTAGGCGATGGGAGCTTGGAGCTTGGAGCGGGGAGCATGGAGCCGGACCCGGGGCCCGGCTGCAACCCATCAGATCTCGGGTACGACGTTCCTGACGTCGATCGGCACAGGGAATCACTCAGCGGCGGTAGGGAGGGATCGATCCAACGTGCCTGGCCTAGCCACGAAGTCTCCGTCCAGGGTGTTCAACAGGTCGACCTCTGCCTTCATCTCTTTATTGAGATCGAGGTGGAGGTTCTTTGCTTCTTCCAGGTCCCACTCGAAGGATGCGATGCGGTCAGTAACGTCGAACAACCCCTTCACCAGCTCGTCACGGGTCGTCTGATAGCCGGCCAGGGCTTCGTCACTACCGGCCGTCACGGCCCGAGCCAGAAGCTCGGCATCACGCAAGGCGTCGGTTATTCCGTGCGCGGTCAACGGGTCCTTGAAGTAGGCCGCGTCACCCACGAGCGCCCACCCGGGTCCCGTGGCCCGCCGTAGGAATCCTGGTACACCGGGAAAGCCTCTCAGCTTACCCGAAATCTCCGATCCGGCGACCCGCTCTGCCAGCGTAGGTGAGACATCGTTGAGCACCTCGCGATATAGTGCTTCCAGCCCGCCCTTTCGGTTGTCCTCGAAGCGGGCGGGTGGGAGCGAGGCGAACACACAGGTATTGCCGTCGTTGGTCGGGATGGAGCCTACGGCGGCACCGATGTTATAGAACCAGTGAAAACCTTCCAGTCCGAAGTCTTGACGATAGCTGTAGATCGAGGCCGTCGCGTTAGGCGCGGTGTACTGCTGTTCGGCCTCTACCATTCGGGCAAGGTGCGATCGGAGGCCATCGGCTCCAATGACCACTTCGGCGGCGACAGCGATCTCGTCCCGGTCACCGCCGGCGATTCTGGCGCCACACACGCGATCATCGGGGTCTCGCAATAGATCGACGAGCGAATAGCCGAACAATACTTCGGCGCCGGCCGCCTCAGCGGCGTCCAGGAGGACCACATCGATGACGGTCCGTCTTGGGGCGTAGAGCGCGTCGATACCATCCCGCGGCTTGATCGGGATTTCGAGAACCTCGTCGCCATAATGGAATGTGGTCGTTCGTATGGCCGGCGTCCCGGCTGCCCGAATATCGTCGAGGACGCCCCAGCGATGCAGTTGCAGCACGGCGCCCCGCATGAGCGCGTGAGTCGACAGCGTGTCACTGCCGCGCCGAGTCGGGTCCACCACCAGGACCCGCAAGCCCTGGCGGGCCAGGAGCATCGCGGTGGACGCACCGGCGCAGCGCGCGCCGGCGATAATGACGTCGTAGTGATCCCGTTCCATCGGTGATTGCAGGTTGGAAGGCATTGGACGGGTCACGTGGCACCGCCCGCAGTCTGCTCCGCATAACATGCGCTCGGGACGAGAACCCGTCCGTCGAGATGAGCCGCCAGGTGGGCACTCAGGTCACGCGCGTCGTCGCCGGCCCCGTCTATGAGACTCGACTTGCGGCGACGCAGGAACGGAATGCCCATCAAGTACATGCCGGGTGATTCTACCACCCCCCCGTCGTGCTTGAGACGGCCCTTGCGATCGAACGCCGGCACGTCGATCCAGGAGTGGTCAGGCCGGAAACCCGTGGCCCAGATGATGGTCTTGATCTCTCCGTTCGTGAGATCCATGCTGAGGGGTGGCGACGCCTCGACCCGCGTGGTGTCGAAGCGGTGGGGAGGATCGATCTCGCCCGCTCCCATGTGTTCGGCCACCCACTCGTCGATTCGGTCGAGCAACCGGTTCATCTTGAGGTCTGCCAAGGAGCATAGATTAGGTAGGGATCCCGAGAACTGCGCCTTGCCGTCGGCCATCCCGGCGAGACGACCAACGAGCTTCACGCCGATGTCCGTCAGCGAGTTGAGATCCACGGTGCGACGGTCGTCTGAGCCCGCCAGTTGCAGCGATGGCACGT
>JBDHMR010000065.1:0-9254 GCA_039656035.1 Gemmatimonadota bacterium | reverse complement strand
ATGTCGGACGGCGAGCTAGCTCGCGATGCGCAAGCAATCGGGGATCGGCAGAACGCCTGACGGGCCGGAAGGAACTGTGGGTGACGCAAAGGGGGGTCCTAATGGACCCCCCTCTCTGTCGGTTGTGTAGTCCTAGCCGGTGATCTTGTTCAGCAGTTGCATTCCGAATTCGTTGTCGTAGTCGGTCTCGGTCGACCGGGCCCGCACCTCGACAACCGTGGTGCTCGGGCTTTGGGCGAAAAGGGTCACGGTGATGTTGAGGTTCCCCTTGACTCCTCGGACGACCCATCGTTCCGAGGTTTGCCGATCGACTTGCCCCACGGTCGAGATCTCCAAGTCGGCAAATGCGAAGCGGACGTTGCGCTCGACGTCGATGAGGGCGCCTCGGGCGTTGCCGGACACGCCGGGCGATGTGGCAACCCGGCCACCGGTCGACCCACCTGAACTGGTTGAGCCGCCGCAGGCGGCGAGGAGGAGGGCACTGGCGGTGACGCCGAGTGACAGGGTGGTACGGAGCATCCGCATTTGGGAGCCTCTCACGGTCAGGGGTAATGGTATCTGGGCAGGTGGCAATTGTAGCGCGCTGGGCTCGGTGTCGCCAGGGTGGGGGAACGGGCAGGGTACGAGGTAATTGCGCTCATACCGGTGCCTGTGTATGGTGCGCGCTTCGCAGGAACACCGACTGAGCGGGTCAAGGAGTCGTTTCGACTGCCGTGATCCGGGCGGTACCTGCCCACGCTGGCAAGTAGCACTATTCTGGAGAAACGATGCGAGAACATAGGCCGGTCGGATTTGCCCTGACCCTGATCCTGCTCATTACAGCTTGCGCCCCTGAGTCCGAGGGCTACCGCTTCCCTAGAGTCCCGGGAACCACGGAAGCGGGCTACCCGTTGCCTCTCACCGGAAAGCCCATCACGAAAACACCCATAATCGCCGACGCAGGCGTCTCGGTGAAGGAATACCCGGAGCACTACATCCCGGGACAAGAGAGCCTGGCTGAGAACGAGATGAGAATCACGGCCTGCGGTTCCTGGGGTCCCGCTCCGCTTCGCATTGGCCAGGGCGCATCTTGTCTTCTGGTCGAGCTGGGTAACGATGACGTCTTTATCTTCGATGTGGGTGGTGGAACGGTCGGGAACCTGTTCGCTCTGGGCGTGCATCCCGCCAGGCTGGACAAGGTCTTCATCACACATTTTCATTTGGATCACGTCGGCGGCATCTTTCCCCTGTTCGACGCGATGGGCTGGGCGCGCAATACACCCCTCCATGTGTGGGGATCTTCCGGTTACACGCCAGAGTTGGGCATTACCGCGTTCACGCAGAATATCAGAGCGGCTTCCGAGTGGCATATTCAGAACAAGCAGAGCATCCTCCCGATGGGTGGAATGACGATTGTCCCTCACGAGGTTGACATCAGCAAGTTCAGCCCCGAGCACCCACGCGAGCTAGCCTACGACGAGAACGGCGTCAAGATTTGGGCCTTCCCGGTCATCCACGCACTCGCCGGGTCAATGGGCTACCGGCTGGAGTGGAATGGACTGACTCTGGTGTACACCGCCGACAGTCAGCCGAGCACCTTCGAGGCCGAGCAAGGCAAAGGCGCGGACGTATTCATCCATGAGATCTTCCCGTCTGCCGAGGAGTTCGCCTACTACAATCACATGCCGATTGAATCTGCCGAGGGCGTCATGGAAGAGCACACTACGCCGGCGGAGCTTGGGCGCGTGTACACCATCGCCAAGCCCCGATTAGGCGTGGGGATGCACTTCACGCTGGACGACGATTTGATCGACCCGCTCTTCCAGCGTTGGAGCACGACCTACGATGATCCTGTGCTGCTGATGCAGGACCTGACGACTATCAACGTTACGTCCGACTACATCGTTGTCAGACAAACCGCCGCAGACCTGCTCGCATGGCCCGCAATCCCGCCAAAGCCTCCGGAAGGAGCGGACATGACTCCGGGGGAGCCGAGCAAGGCGCAAAGGCCTTCCTGGCTGACAGAAACGAGGCTTCCTCAGGAAGGGTAGTCGTCGGGCCACAATGAGCAGTATGTTCGGCTGACGGGCTCTAGGCGCCCGGTACCTTCCTCACTCAACGGCCTGGGAGCTGCTCGTAGTCCGGACCTAGAGAGGTGCGAAATGACCAAGAAGATTCGCCTGCTCGGCCTGACACTCGCTCTTGCCCTAGTCCTCTCGAACTGTGCGGCGGAGCAACAAACCGCCCGGCAGCCGAACATACTGCTCATTGTGGCCGACGACATGGGGCATTCGGACCTCGGCTCATTTGGCGGTGAGATCGCAACCCCAACCCTCGACCAGCTGGCGAACGAGGGATTACGTCTCTCCAACTTCCATGTGCTTCCCAGCTGTTCACCCACTCGCTCCGTGCTGCTCTCCGGGACAGATAATCACGTGGCGGGCATGGGGACGATGGGGGAGGTGCTGACGCCTGAGATGCAGGGACACTCGGGCTACGAGGGATACCTCAACTTCCAGGTCGCTGCTCTCCCCGAAGTCTTAAGGGCAGCCGGATACCACACTTACATGGTTGGGAAATGGCACCTCGGGCTTGCTGAGGAGACGCTCCCATCAGCGAGAGGGTTTGAGGAGACGTTCATCCTCGCACCTGGCGGAGGCAGTCACTGGAGTGATCAGAGACCACTGTCACCCCCGCAGACGATGGTCTATCGAAGGAATGGTGCGCTGGTTGAGGAGTTGCCTGCCGACTTCTACTCGACCAAAGACTATACGGACTATGTCCTCGAATGGATGAGGGCGAACAACGGCGACGGCCAGCCGTTCTTTGCGTTTCTGTCCTACACGGCGCCACACGATCCTCTCCACGCCCCCAAGGAGTACATCGACAAGTACAAGGGGCGGTACGATGGAGGCTGGGACGTGCTGCGTGAGGAACGGCTCCAGGCACTCAAGGACCTTGGTATCGTCTCTGACGACACCAGACCCTATCCAAGACTTCCCTCGGTCAAGGCGTGGGACGAATTAGCGTCACAAGAGCAGCAAGAAGCGGCACGGGACATGGAAGTCTACGCGGCGATGGTGGACTACCTGGACGAGCAGATCAAGCGGGTCTTCGATTATCTGAAGGAGGTGGATGAATACGACAACACATTGATCATGTTTCTTTCAGATAACGGCGCGAATGGTCACCCATCAACCGCGTATCCTGGCCAGACGGCCGAATACTTGGATTCGTTTGACAACAGCCTGGAAAACCGCGGTCTCAGGAACTCATTTATCGAGCCTGGCCCCGGCTGGGCCCAAGCCAGCATGTCGCCCAGTCGGATGTTCAAGGCGTTCACGGCCGAGGGCGGAATTCGCGCGCCATTTATCGTCAAGCTTCCGGGTATGATGGCCAACGCCGGAGTTATCAATCACTCATTCGTCCACGTCCGAGACATCATGCCCACGATCCTCGACGTGGCCGAAGTCGAACCTCCTAGAGAGGTAAGCGGTCGCCAGGTTGTCCCGATGCACGGTGGCTCGCTGCTTGACTTTCTGGAGGGCAACGTCGAGACGCCATATGCGGGGGCGAGTCAGGTCGGCTATGAACTTTTTGGCATGAAGGCCTACTTCGATGGCGATTGGAAGATCCTGTGGATGCCTCCGCCGTTCGGTCCCGGCGAATGGCAGCTGTACAACGTGAAAGACGATCCGGCGGAGATGGTCGATTTGAGCGATCAAGACCCGAGCAAGCGCGCTGAGATGATTGTGCAGTGGGAGCAATACAAGGACGACATGGGCGTACTTGACTTCGCTCTCGATCTTTCAGGAGGCCATTGACCGACTTCCCACTGGAAGGGCGTGGCGTTGCGAACAAAGCCCCAGTGTCGGAACTGCGGGTGGCTGTTATGTTTATGCGACACGCGGGGCGTTAGCTCAGTTGGGAGAGCACCTGCTTTGCAAGCGCTCCCAAGCAACCCTCAAAGTGCGCAACCTGCGCACTTGCCGTAGCATCTGGCGCCGGTCTGCACACTTCACGTCCGATCGGATATGCAGCCTGCGCGGTTCTAGTTGCCCACATTCTTGCCCTTGACTCCCAGGTAGTCGGTGGCTAATCGGCCGACGCCCTGTTTACCTAGACCTCCAAGCCCCATATTGAGCGCGATGCCTTCTTCACTCGAGGACCTGAGAGCCGCGCTGGCTGGCCGCTACGAGATCAAAGAGGAAATCGGCCAGGGCGGCATGGCGACCGTATACCTGGCCGACGACCTGCGCCACGAGCGCCAGGTGGCCGTCAAGGTATTGCGTCCCGACCTGGCCGCCGCGCTGGGCGCCGAGCGGTTCCTCCGCGAAATCAAGATTGCCGCCAACCTGACCCACCCCCACATCCTGCCGCTGTTCGACTCGGGTGAGGCCGAGGGCTTCCTCTATTACGTGATGCCCTACATCAAGGGCGACACGCTGCGAGAGCGCATCGATAAGGAAGTCGAGCTGCCGGTGGCGGAAGCGGTGCGCATCATCCGCGAAGTGACGGATGCGCTGGCGCTCGCCCATTCTGAGGGTGTGGTGCACCGGGACATCAAACCCGACAACGTCATGCTATCGGGCCGGCACGCCATGGTGATGGATTTTGGCGTGGCCAAGGCGGTGAGTGAAGCTACCGGACGCAGCACGCTCACGACCGCAGGTGTGGCACTCGGCACCCCGACCTACATGGCGCCGGAACAGGCCACAGCCGACCCCAACGTGGACCACCGGGCCGACATCTACGCCGTCGGCGTCATGGCCTACGAGTTGTTGGCCGGCCGCACGCCTTTCCAGGGTGCCAATCCCCAGGCCGTGTTGGCAGCCCACGTGACCGAGGAAGCCGAGCCGGTGTCTAAGTACCGCGACCACGTGTCCGGCGACCTGGAAGCCCTGGTGATGAAGTGCCTGGCCAAAAGGCCGGCCGATAGATGGCAGAGTGCCGACGAGATGTTGCCACACCTGGAGGCCATGGCTGCCACCAGCGGCGGCCTGACGCCCACTTCCACCCGACCGATCCAGGGGGTGGCGGCACCGCGGCGACGTGTTTGGTGGATGGCGGCCGGCGCCGCAGCAGCGGTGATCATCATCGCCGTGTTCGGCGCGACGATGCTGCGGGACGAGCCCCTCACCATCACCACGTCCAACATGCGCCAGCTGACGTTCGACCCGGGACTCGAACTCCAACCCCGCCTGTCGCCTGACGGCAACGAGATCGTCTACTTGGTGACGCGTGGGGTGAACAGTTACCCGGATGGGATCCTGTTCCGCACCGTTGCAGGGGGAGACGCCTTCGAGGTGGCACCGGATTTTCCGGGTCACATGCGCTACGCACACTGGGCCCAGGACGGGCAAGCGATCGAGTTCTGGGGTTGCCGGCCGGACAATCCATGTGGCCCGTACCAAGTCCCCAAACTGGGTGGGGCGGTCAACACCATCTCGGTTGACTCCTTTTGGTACAATGGTGGTTCGGCGACCGAGTTGGACGCTCCCGTCGATTCTTCGCGCTGGGCCGCCTGGCATTCGCCGGTGTGGTCGCCTGATGGACGACGACTGGCGTTTGTCGACAGGAACAGACGGTGGCGTTGGGACGGCAACGAGGCTCCGTCGGCCATCTGGCTGGTCGATCTCGATGGGGGCGAACCGGTACAAATCACCACGGCCGAGCATCTCAATGTCAGCCCCGCGTGGATGCCGGATTCACGCCATCTGCTGTTCGTGTCGGACCGCGACGGCACCCGGGGTGTGTATATCCTCGAGGTCGGACGATCCGGTGCCGTGGGTGAACCGCGCTTGATCCCGGGTATCGTCGACCCGCACTCGATTGCGATTGCTTCCGATGGAACCAGGTTGGCATATTCGCGTTTCAGCCAGGAGTCCAACGTCTGGTCGGTCCCCATGCCGGGCCCGGGAGCGGTGTCTCTAGTCGAGTGGACCCAGGAGACTATTGGGCCCCAGAAAATCGAGCTATTCGACGTCAATTCGTCGGGAGATTCTCTGCTGTTCGACAGTGGCCGAAGCGGCAACATGGACATCTTCAAGAGCGGTCGAGGCGATGCCAATCCCGTTCAACTGACCACGGACCCGGCCGACGACTATGCCCCTGTCTGGTCGCCCGACGGCCGGGAGGTGGCGTTCTATTCCCTCAGAACCGGCTTTCGAGAGATCTTCGTCACCTCCTCGGCGCCCGGTGGCCGACCGGTGCGGCTGTCCGAGCACGGTACCGCTGCACGGTACCCCGCCTGGGCTCCCGATGGCCTGACGATTGCCTACGGTCTCTCCCCTGGGCGTCTGTTGGCTATGGTGAGGCGTGACTCGGCGGGCGGTACGTGGGGTGAGCCGAAAGTTTTCGCTGACCTGGAATGCAATGTGCCGGACTTTTCTCCATCAGGAGAGAGCATCGTCTGCCATGAAATCGTTTCCGGCGACGTCGAGGTGGTAGACCTCGCCGGGAACGTCCTCTGGCAATGGCCGGCTGAAACAGGGGAGTTCACTTACCTCTCCTTTTTCTTGCCCGACGGCGATGTGATGGTGGTTAGGACGTTCGACGATCGTGGGCGCGGGTTCGAGTTGTGGCGCGTGTCTCCAACTCCCGGTGCGGAGCCGTCCCTGGTGCTGCGCGATAGGAGGTACACGGGGATATGGCTGTGCTGCCGGGTGACCGCCGACCGGATCTTCATGACACGCCCGGAGATGGAAGCGGACATCTGGGTGGTGGATCTGGATTACTGACTCGTTCCACGCTCATAAACTTGCCCAGCGAGCTTTCGAGCAAGCATCCCAAGATCCGGCACCGGTGCCGGATCCCCCTGTGGTCGTTATATTTGCCGGACGCGCGGGGCGTTAGCTCAGTTGGGAGAGCACCTGCTTTGCAAGCACCCTCAACCCACCCCCAAAGTGCGCAACATGCGCACTCTCAGTAGCATTTGGGCCCAATCTGCGCGTTTCGAATCCCATCAGATATGCAAGTTGCGCGGTTCTAGTTGCCCACATTCTTGCCCAAGTCAAGCCCCATATTAGGCTCGATGCCTTCCTCACTTGAGGACCTGAAAGCCGCACTGGCCGGCCGCTACGAGATCGACAAGGAAATCGGTCAGGGCGGCATGGCCACGGTCTACCTGGCCGACGACCTGCGCCACGAGCGCAAGGTGGCCGTCAAGGTCTTGCGTCCCGACTTGGCAGCCGCCCTGGGTGCCGAGCGGTTCTTGCGCGAGATCAAGATCGCCGCCAACCTGACCCACCCCCACATCCTGCCGCTGCACGACTCGGGCGAGGCCGACGGCTTCCTCTACTACGTGATGCCCTACATCAAGGGCGACACGCTGAGAGAGCGCATAGATAAGGAAGGCGAGCTGCCGATCTCGGAGGCGGTGCGCATCATCCGCGAAGTAGTTGACGCCTTGGCGTTCGCCCACGCGCAGGGTGTGGTGCACCGCGATATCAAGCCCGACAACATCATGCTCTCAGGCCGGCACGCCATGGTCATGGATTTCGGTATCGCCAAGGCGGTGAGCGAAGCCACCGGCCGGAACCAATTGACCACCGCCGGTGTGGCGCTCGGCACCCCGACCTACATGGCGCCGGAACAGGCCACGGCCGATCCTCACGTCGACCACCGGGCCGACATTTACGCGGTCGGTATCATGGCCTACGAGTTGTTGGCCGGTCGCACACCGTTCCAGCGCGCCAGCCCGCAGGCGGTGTTGGCAGCGCACGTGACCGAAGAACCCGAGCCGGTTTCCAAGCACCGCGACCACGTGTCTGGCGACTTGGAAGCACTGGTGATGAAATGCCTGGCCAAGAGGCCGGCCGACCGGTGGCAGAGTGCCGACGAGATGTTGCCACACCTGGAGGCCATGGCTGCCACCAGCGGTGGCCTGACGCCCACCTCCACCCGGCCGATCCAGGGAGTGGCGGCACCGCGACGACGTGTCTGGTGGATGGCGGCCGGTGCCGCGGCAGCGGTGATAGTCATCGCGGTGTTCGGCGCGACGGTGCTGCGGGACGATCCGTTTAGCATTACGACATCAAACATCTTGCAGGTGACCAGTGAGCCGGGACTCGAGTTCCAGCCCAGCCTTTCGCCTGATGGCGATGACGTGGCTTATGTGGTCGGTCCGATAGGTATGCCACAAATCGTAGTTCGCAGCACCATCAATATCTCCAGTGGTGGCGAGACGAGACCGAGCGAGGGAATACTGGGGAGGCTTTGGTATCCCAACTGGACTCCCGACGGTGCCTCGATTCGATTCCTCCTGTGTACTCGCGGATGTGAATGGAGAGAGGTTGGGAAACTGGGAGGCAGCAGCACACCAATTAGTGTCACGAGCGATCGATTCACCGTTCGAGGAACCACTGACGGCTGGTCTCCAGATGGAACACGCGTGGCGCTCTCACGGCGCGACAGCATCTTCGCGTATTCGACCGGGGATACCGAGCGGCAACTGCTCGGCCTTCACACATTAAATCCGTCAGGACTTCATTCGTTCGCCTGGTCGCCGGACGGTCAGCTCCTGGCGTACGTCAATGCCAACCCACAATGGAGATACAGCGGGAACCTGTGGAACTCATCGATCTGGATCATCGATGCAAACGGCGGGGAGCCCGTTGCGATAACCTCTGTAGAGCATATGAACCTGAGCCCGCAGTGGCTCCCCGATAGTCGCCATATCGTGTTCGTATCCAATAAGGACGGTCCGAGAGGTATTTATGTTGTCGAGGTAGGACCCGATGGACCGCTGGGCGACGTTCAGAGCGTGGCGAGTTCCTCAGATCCCCATTCCATCTCGCTGTCCAGGGATGGGAAGAAGCTGGCTTACTCAAAGTTCCAGTTGCGACAAAACATCTGGTCGATCCCTATTCCTCGTTCTGAGGTACTATCGATCAGAGACGCTCAGCCTGTGACCACGGGCAATCAGGTGATCGAGACTCATGATGTTTCACCTGATGGTCGGTTTATCACCTTTGATGGGAGCCGCCTCGGGAACGCTGACATATATCGAATGCCGCTGGAAGGCGGAACTGCACAACTGATAGCTGACCTACCCGGGGATGCCTCTGGCCCCGTCTGGTCCCCCGACGGAACTGAAATAGCCTTCGAGGGGGCGACACCAGGGACGAAGTCTGGCATATTTGTGGTGTCGTCCAACGGTGGCGACCCACGCTTGATCGCCGACTTCCCCGGCTTTGACGCCCACCCGGCATGGTCGCCGGATGGTCTAAGTATAGCCTTCAACTCCCGTGTCCCTCGGGAAAATGATCCCTTAG
>JBDHMR010000064.1:0-7161 GCA_039656035.1 Gemmatimonadota bacterium | reverse complement strand
CAAGTAAATGACTGAGTCCTGGCTCGCCCAACTCCGCGCGCGGCACGCGGACATCGAACGGCGGCTGGAAAAGGCCGGCGCCCAAGCCGAGCGCGAAGCGTCGAAGCGGGAGATCATCGCCTATTTCAAGGAAGTGGACGGCGCACTGTCGGAACTCACCGGGCTCAAGGAGAGCATCCGGGCGCTGGTGGAGCGTTACAAGGAGCTGTCGGGAACCGCCGAGGGGGCCCAGGCCCCGCAGTTCACCGGGGCCAGGCCCGCCGTGCACGCGGACCACCTCGGCGCTTCCACCTATATCGAGAAGGGGTGGAGCCTGATTTCACTGGGCTACCATACCGGGGCCATTCAGGCGCTCGACAGGGCCCTGTCTCTGGCGCCTGACGATACCCAGGCGCGGTCGCTGCTTGGGTGGGCCCAGATGCTCAATGAGGATTACGACGACGCCCTGGCCACGTTCTCCAAGGTCCTCATGAAGGAACCGGCTAACGCGCTCGCGCGGATCAACGTGGGATATATCTGCCTCAAGAAGGGCATTTTCGGCGAGGCGATCGAGCATCTGTCCAAGGCGATCCGGCTGGCCAACGATCGCAAGGCAACACTCTATGCTCACTTCTACCTCGGCCTCGTCTACCTCGAACGCGAGATGTACGAGGACGCGCAGTCCTTTCTCTCCAAGGCCCTCGAACTGGGGCCCAATCTCATCGAGGCATATTTCGAGTTGGGGCGGGCCCAGTGGTTTGCCGGCACCCGTGAGGCAGCCCACAATACCTGGGCTGAGGGATTCAAGGCCAACAAGTTCAATCCCTGGGGCAAGCGCTGCCAGGAAATGATAGAACTGGTCGATTCAGGAGGTGAAGTCCCGCGCTCCAGTTCTTCCTGATCCTCGGCGCCCTGCAACAGCAGGCGGAGCCGACGGCAACCCAGGTCGGCGACGTCACCGCGGTGAGTTGGGCGGGTGACGTCGATTTGGCCATCGCCTTGGCAGAGATCGCCGATCGACCCGTCGAATGGCCCGCGCTGGGCCGGGTCGATCTCGGCCCCATCCGGCTGGTTCTCGTCCCCAACGACGAAGAGTTCAGCCGGGTGGCCGGCGGTCGCGTGCCGGATTGGGGAGCGGGCCTCGCTTTCCCCCAGTCGGGCACCATCGTGCTGCGGGCCGACGACGACGCGGTCCGGAAAACCCTGCGTCACGAAATGGCACATCTGGCCCTCCACAGGATGGTGGAGGGGAGGGTGCCGTTGTGGTTCGACGAGGGGTATGCCGGTTGGGCAGCCGGCGAGTTCGGCAGGCTGGATGGCTGGGGGTTGAACCTGGTCGTAATCCGCCGGCGGGTGCCGTCGTTCGGGGAACTCGACGCGGCGCTCAGGGGTTCCAGCTTCACTGCTGGCACCGCCTACGCTCTGGCAATCACGGCTGTCCTCGAGTTGGCTCGCCGCAATCCCAATAGAACCCTGGAGCCCTTGTTCGACCGGCTACGCCGAGGCTATGGGTTCGAGGCCGCTGTGATCGCAACTACCGGCTATACGCCAGATGGATTCGAGCTGGTATGGCAGAAGAGCGTCCGGCGGCGCTACGGCTTGCTCACTTGGCTGACCGCGGGAGGAATGTGGCTGGTCCTCGCCGGGATCGTGCTGGTCGGGTACTGGCACCGGCGCCGCCGAGACCGCCCGCGCCGGGCTGCCCTGGACCAGGGTTGGGATATCGGCGAATGGGGGCTTGGTGCGGATACCGCCGGTGGAGAGGGCACTGGCGTCCCCCAGGAAGGACAGCCTGGCCCCGACGAATGAACCAGGGCCGGAGAACGGTGCTGTGCATGACTTAGCCGGTGGCACGTCCGTTGCCTATCAGAGTAGGGAAGCGACTGCGGCGCGTGGACTTAGGAGAAACTCAGGGGGTGGCGCCCTGCTTGACCTCGTCCTGACGGACGACTAATCTCCTTGCCTATGTCAGACCGATCTTCTCCTGGTTCTACCCGCCGCTCCTCACTGGGTCGACGCAACGTAGTTCTCCTCGGGGCAGCTGTGGCGTCACTCGCCGGTGGGTACCTGTTATTGGGCGCCGGCAGCGCTAGCGCCGCTGCGGTACTATTGGTATTGGGTTACTGCGTTCTGTTCCCGTTGGGCATCGCCCTGTAACTTGCGGACGTGAGTCTGATCGAGGGCGCCGGCCGCCCGAAACGTTCGGGCGAATAGCTCAGTTGGTTCAGAGCGCCTGCCTTACAAGCAGGAAGTCGGGGGTTCGAATCCCTCTTCGCCCATGTGGGTTGGCGCAAGATGTAGCGTTACTGGACTTGCCACATCGTGAGTCGTTCTCTGCGGGCAGGCACGCCCGAAGGAACAGTTGGTTCATTGGAGGATGATGGAATGCGATTGATTCGAGTGATGGTGCTACTGGCACTTGGCGTGGTTCTGGCGGCGCCGGTTTCCGGCCAGATTCCCTCCGGAGCCGGGCGCAGTGGTATCGTCAGGGCTGCACCCAGGATGATGGTGGCCACACCATATGTGTTCTCTTCGGCCGATTCGGTGGCGGCTGTTGCCTTGGGAGCCGATCTCCGCGATCGGATGGAACGATCAGCGGGTAGCAACTTCCAGGTAATCTCTCGCGAGCAGATGAACGAGGCTCTGGTGCAGTGGGGATATCCCCAAGACGCCATCCTGGATAACAACGTCTCCTTGTTGTTCGCCAAGCAGCTGAACGCGCGGACCCTCGTGCTCAGTGCCATGACCCGCGAGTCCGATGGCCGCTTCTCTGTGACCACTCGGTTCGCCGGCGTGAACGACGATGCGGGCTACGTCGTTTCCCGTACCCAGGAACCCGGAGAATCGCTGGAAGACTTCGCCAAGGACTTGGCCGACGATTTCAAGGACCCCATCAGGGCCTACAAGGACGCCAAGGAGTGTACCGAACTGGCGCATACGCCCGACAAGCAGCGTGACGCCGTGAAGGCGGCCGACAAGGCGCTGAAGCGGGTACCCAATCAGGGTCTGGCCGAAGTGTGTCTAGCACAAATGGCCAAGACCTCCGGTCAGCCGGCCGATTCCGTGATCGGCCACTTGCGGCGGGCGGTCGAGGGAGATCCGCTGAGTCTTCCGGCCTATACCATGTTGGCCGAGGAGTACGAAGCGCTGGGTGACACGGCCAAGGTGATCGAGATGTTCCAGGCCATGTTGTTGGTTGCTCCGACCAACGTGGCGCTGCGGGAGAACGCCATCAAGCTGTTCAACCAGTACGAGCAGCCCGATGCCGCGGTGGCGATTGCCGACGCCGGTATCGTGCGCGACCCGTACAACCCCGGATTCTACGACCTCAAGGCCAACGCCCACGCGGTGGCCGGTCAGATGCCCCAAGCTCTGGCGGCATTGGCCATGTTGTACGACCTCGATACCCTGGCGGTTGACTCTGTCTACTTCCGCAAGGTGATAGTGTTTGCCGAGGCGGCGGGGGATACCGCTGAGGTGCTCCGCTTTGCCCAGATCGGTTCCCGGCGTTACCCGCAGAGCATTACGCTCCTCGACCAACTCGCCTCCGCCTACGCGTCGGCCGGTGAACTCGACAGCGCTATCGTTGTTACCACGAGGCTGAACGAACTCGATCCCACATCCACCACCGCCGCCCTGAAGACTGCGCTCGCGCTCTCCAACGGCCGCAGGGTGATTGACGCGATTCCCTTTGCCGAGTTCGCCGCCGCCAACGGGACAGACGGGGAACGGATAAATGCGGCCAACATACTCATGACTGGTGCGCTGCCGTTGCTCCAGGATCCAAGGGATCTCGAAGGCGCGGCGGAAGGGGCCCGGAAGGCTATCGAGTTGGTCCAAGACGACCAGCCCGCCATTGCCAGGACCTCCAACTACATTCTCGGCCTGTCGACCTTCCTCATGGTGCCGGCGCTCGATGAAGAAGCGGAAGCCAACAAGTCTTGTGAAATGGCAAGGCAAATGGATGATCTTCTTCAGGAAGCCAGCGTCGCCTTGGCAGCCGGGCGCGAGACCAACCCGGAGCAGGTCGATACTTTCCTCGGCTACGTCGACCAGTACACACCCCGGGTGGCTTCCATGATCGGCGCCTACTGCGAGGACACCGGCGGCTAATAGCGGCGGGGGTTCCTCCATACGAGTGCCCCGTCTATATTGTGGTGCTCTCAGCCAGGGGGCTGTAGCTCAGTTTGGTTAGAGTGCCGCACTGTCACTGCGGAGGTCGCGGGTTCGAGTCCCGTCAGCCCCGTTCCCAATGACCCAGACACCCCGCGCGGACCCGTGCGGGGTGTCCGTGTATTCAGCCCTTGCTTCTGCCGCAGGATGGTTGATCTGACCGCATACCATGAACCCGTTCTCCTCGACGAGGTACTTCGGGCTGCCGAGGGCGCCACCCGGGTGGTGGATTGCACCGTCGGCGACGGGGGGCACGCTTTGGCCCTCTCGCAGCGCCTGGGGACGAAGATCCTCGGCATCGACCGCGACCCGGCTGCCATCGCCATTGCCCAGGGCCGGCTCGGGGCAGGGGCCACCCTTTTGACTGCGGCATATGCCGATGCGGAGACCCTGGAGGCCGTTGGCGACTACGAGCCCGATTTCATCCTGGCGGACTTGGGAGTGTCCTCCCGACAACTCGACGAGGAGGCACGAGGATTCACCTTCCGCCCCGGTGCCGCATTGGACATGCGCATGGGCACCGGGGAAATTACGGCTGCCGACTTGCTCAACGAGTTGCCGCTCGCCGAGCTGGAACGGATCCTGGCCGAGTACGCCGATGAGCGCCGTGCCAGGCGGATGGCCCGGGAAATCGACCGTCGCAGGGCTCGACAGCCGTTTGTCATCAGCGATGACCTCGTCAATGCCATCAGGGCGGTCCTGGGTCCGCGCTCGGGTCCCGGAGACTTCGCCCGGATCTTCCAGGGCATTCGCATAGCCGTCAACGACGAACTGACTGGCTTGGCCCGAGCACTCCCCGTGCTGAGGGACGCCCTGACAGGGACAGGTGGGAGTCTGGCCGTGATCAGTTATCATTCGGGGGAGGACCGGGTGGTCAAGCACACCTTTCGGGAGTGGGCTCGGGCGTGCGTATGTCCCCCTCATCTACCACTATGCACCTGCCGGGGCCGGGCCCTGGGGCGGCTGACGCCCCGGAAACCGATCATGCCCACCGACTCCGAAATCGAGGCCAATCCGCGGGCCCGAAGCGCCAAGCTCAGGATATTCCAGGTGAGCGAGCATGAAGCCTAAAGGACGACACTGGTTGGCATTGTGGCTGGGCCTGTTTCTGGCGATCGCGGGCATCGTGATCGCCCGGGACACGGCAAGCTACCGAAGCGCCCGCCGGTTGGCGGAATACCGGCAACAGCGCCTCACTCTCGAGGCCGAGCGCGCCGAGCTGATTCGCCGGGTTCGCTTGGCCTCGAGCCGCGAGGTGCTGGTACCCAGGGCGGAGCGCAGCCTGGGACTCCACCGCCCTAGCGACAGGGAGTACGTGTTGTTCAGGCTCCCAGCGGACGAAGGTGCCCCCTGATGGCCAAGGCCGTGAGCCGCATATGGGTGTTGGAGGGCATATTCGGGATACTGCTGCTGGGGGTGTTGGCCCGCGCGGCTCAGATTCAGTTGGTCCAGGGTCGTCGGTGGACTGAGGAGGCCACGGCCCAACTGCTGGTTCGTGAGCCATTGCCGGCCCGCCGCGGTACCATTTTCGATCGCCACGGCGAGCCGTTGGCCATTACACACGAGTATTACCACCTGGGCGTGGCTCCCCGCGAAGTAGAGAACATCGACAGCACTTCTCGCGTCCTGGCCAGGCAGTTGGGCTTTTCCGTGAGCAGGGTCCGGCGGGATTTGCGATCAGGCCGTGCCTGGATCTACTACCGGGGGCCCTATACCGCCTCCGACATCGAGTCGTTGCGTGGGCTTCGCGGGGTCCATCGAGAGTTGGAGTTGCTGAGGTTTCATCCTTCGGATGATCTGGCACTCCCCATCATCGGGCAACTCGACGCCGACGGTGGCGCCGTCGGTGGTCTGGAGTTGTCGCTTGACACGTTGCTGACGGGAGCACCGGGCGAGGCAGTCCTCCTGCGCGATTCACGCGGACGGCGCTACTCCTCCCCGGGACGGCGTATCGAAGAGCCCATCCCAGGGCATGACGTATTCCTGACGCTCGATGCAGAACTCCAGGATATAGCCGAGCGTGGATTGGTATCGGTCATCGATCGCATGGAGGCCGCCGGCGGGGACATCGTGTTCCTCGATCCTGCCACCGGCGAGATCCTGGCCCTGGCTTCTCGGACCGCGGGGGGGACTACCGCGTCTCCCTCAGCCATCACTACCACTTTCGAGCCTGGATCGACCGCGAAACTGTTTACGGCGGCCGCCCTGCTAGTTAACCAACGGGTGGATTCCTCCGTGCGGGAAAGCGCGGAAAACGGCCGCTGGCGCATGCCGCTGGTCGACGAGCCCAGCAGGGCGAGTCACTGGCGGACCATAGTGGACGAGCACAAGGAAGCCGGGTCGCTCAATCTGGCGGAAGCCGTGCAAGTCAGCAGCAACATCGTCATGGCCAAGCTGGCCCAGCGGTTGAGCGCGGCAGAGCAATTCGACATGCTCCGCGCCTTCGGGTTTGGCAACCTCACCGGGATCGGGTTTCCCTCCGAGTCCAGGGGCACGTTGCGACCCCCTGATGAGTGGCAGCCGCGGGTGAGTCGGGCGAGCATCGCCATGGGCTACGAGTTCGACGTTACGCCGCTCCAACTGGCGGCGGCCTACGGCGTCATCGCCAACGACGGCATTTTGCTCATGCCGACACTCGTTCGTGAGATCCGCTCACCAGACGGGGAGACAGTGTACCGGCACATGCCGGAACCGGTACGCCGGGCCGTCACACCGGAAATCGCCGCCGAGTTGCGTGAGTATCTCCGTGGCGCGGTGGGAGAAGGTGGTACGGGCGGCAGGGGCCAGTTAGCCAACTACCAATTGTTGGGCAAGACCGGCACGACCAGGGTGATCGAGGGAGGCCGATACATCAACGCGCACCGGGCTTCTTTCGCCGCCCTGTTCCCGGCGGACGACCCACAATTGGTGATCATCGTAAAAGTGGACCGGTCACGCCACCAGTATTTCGGCGGGTCGGTGGCAGCGCCGGTCGTTCGCGCCATGCTCAACGAAGCGCTTGCCTCCAGG
>JBDHMR010000063.1:0-7215 GCA_039656035.1 Gemmatimonadota bacterium | reverse complement strand
GAATGCCAGTGCGTCCACCACCTCGCGGATGATGCGCACGCTTTGTCCCACCGGAAGTTCGTTTTCCTTCTCCAACCGCTCGCGCAGGGTGTCGCCCTTGATGCAGGGCATGACGTAGTAGAGGAACCCATCGGCCTCGCCCGAGTCGTGGAGCGGGAGGATGTGGGGGTGGGTCAGATTGGCGGCGATGCGGATCTCGCGCAGGCACCGCTCGCCGCCCAGCGCGGCGGCCAGGTCTGGGCGCAGCACCTTGACGGCCACCTTGCGGTGGTGGCGCACATCGTCGGCCAGGTAGACGGTGGCCATGCCACCGCGACCGAGTTCGCGGTCGATTTCGTAGCGGCCGGCGAGCGCCGCTTTCAGGTCTTCGAGACGATCCGACATGGGGGCTAATATGGAGGAAGGAGCGATTGGGTGCTATGGGGGAATCGCGGTTACCAGACTACGCTGCGGTCTGTAGCAAGAAAAGTATTCCAGCTCGTACGCTACCTGCTCGCCAGCTGTCGCATCCTCGCCAACATCCGGCACTTCATCGACGGCCGGACCAAGAAAGAGGCCCAGATCGAGTTAGACGGTGGGTGGGTGTTAGTTTGCCAAAGTAGCCAAATCGACACTCAGACTCAGGGGGACATCACCTTAATGAGCGCTTGGTCGCTGGCCCTGGCCAGAGTCATTCATGTGGTGGGTATCGTCTTTTGGATCGGCGGGGTCGCCTTCGTAACTACCATCGTCATCCCGGCGCTTCGCCGGCTGCCGAGCGGCGAGGAGCGCCTGAGACTGTTCGAAGCGATCGAGGGCCGATTCTCGGTTCAGGCCAAGGTGGTCACCCTCGTCACCGGTTTCGCTGGAGTCTACATGGTCCAGGGACTCGACGCCTGGGGTCGTTACCTGGATCTGTCCTTCTGGTGGTTCCATCTCATGACTCTCGTCTGGCTGGTCTTCACCGTGGTGCTGTTCGTTCTCGAGCCACTGTTCCTGAATCGCTGGTTCAAGTCGTTTGCCGAGCGTGACTCGGACAGAGCCTTCCGCCTGCTGCATCGCTTTCATGTGTTGCTGCTGACCGTGAGCCTGATAGCGATTGCCGGGGCCGTGGCGGGGGTGCGCGGATTCCTGAGGTTCGGTTAGGGGCGGTCGAGTTCCGCCACACATGAGCCGTTAACGGGCACGCGTTTCAAGTCGGATGGCGTCGCCATCAACTCGAAAAAGGATCGAGTCCACTGAGCGCTCCGCTCTAACGAGACAGGTGGAAACCCCCTATATTCTGGTGGCGCGTATCGACCGCAAGCGGAGGCTTCGGCGGCTCCAAAACCCATGCGCATGCGTTTGCCGTACGCGGATAGGAAGAACCAATGATACCATACGACAAACTCACAATCATCAGAAATCGACACCGGGCCCGCGACCTCGCTCGTTTCCGCGAAGTCGTCGAACTCTATTTCGAGCGGACCGAGTACCAGACCGACGAGCACCAACTCGATTGGGAAGGCGCGCGGGCGGCACGTGCTCAGATCAACCGAATGCTCCCCCGAGTAATCGAGATCGTGACAGCCGCAGGCCTGAGCGCCAGAAACGCCGGAACGGGCCCCAGGAACAGGGGCGTCGACGCGATCCGCAACATCTTTGACGCCAGGGACGCTGGGCGAGCCGAAGAGGAGATCCTGGACCTCATCGACATGGCGATGGGAGTGTACCAGGCCAACCAGTTCAGCGCCTGGTGGCGCACCGTGAATCCGCTCCATTATGCCGGCGTTGCGCTCGGGTTCGTCCTGGGACTGCCACGACAGGGACTCGAAGCCCTGGGTGTGGTGGGGAGCGGTTCGGCAACGATGCCTTTGCTCCAAGCCGAACACGTCACCAGATTGGAAGACGTGGCAAACCGACTGGCCGACGGACAGGATTCAATCGAAACCAGACTCGCTGAGATAGCTGATCGTCAGGAACGACGCCTGTCCGAGAACGCCGACCAATTGGCGGATTTGGCTGGACGGCTTGAATTTGCCGAGCGAATGATAGCGCAGCAGAAACCGGCCAGCACGGCCAGGACCTCGGAAGACGAGGAAGCGGTCACGCCCGCTTGAATTCAGCCGGTTTCCGCTATCGCTCGTCCAATGTCCCCACGTGTCGAACCCAACGCCAGCAGACACCGCACGAGAAGGTCTATGGAAACCGATCGATCTGCGGCCTCCATCTTGGCCACTCTGGACTGACTCGAGCCGACCCGTTGTGCCAGCACCGCCTGCGATATCTTCCTGGCACGGCGGCGATTTCTTAGTTCGGTCGCGAGAGCTAGACGCACATCGATGAGGGTCGCCTCGACATCCGATAGGTCGAGGAAGTCCCTCGCGTCGCCAACGCGCCAGCCGGCACGCTCCAGTGCTTTCCGCTTACTCTTCTTCATCGTTGAATACCATCGTCCTCGATTGCTGCCGGCTGGAGTCATTCCATTCCGCTGGAGAGTATCTCACGTCAGGTGGTCGTAACGACGCAGCCGGGCTTTGCAGGTATTGACGACCGTCCTCGGCGTCGACTTCGACGTCTTGCCGAATACCTCCAGAATGACGATTGCATCGTGGTCGATTCGGTGGACGATCCGCCATGTCCGGTCCCTGTCGTTGATCCGCAGTTCGTGACACCGTCTGCCAATCACGGGCATGGGCCGAGAGTGCGGCATCGATAGCCGTACCCCCATCTGAAGGAGCCGAAGGAGATAGCCGGCCTCCAGCCTAGCCTCCGCGGACATGGGCGGGGTCTTGATCTCCCCTTCAAGCCAGACCAGAGGCTTGTCAGCGTTCATGATATGTCATTTTCGACATAATGTCAATACTGACATATAGAGACTGCCAACAAATTCTCGTCCTTCTCGGCCGAAGGGTCTCCAGTGAGCGCTGAGATGGCATCTCTCATCAGTAACGGGACACCATCAACCATCACGAAAACGGCCGCACAACCGTCTTCGCGCGGACCCTATGCGAGATCGACCGAGCAGCGTGCGATACCCTGGTCATGCATTGACATCCACGTGACCGCCTTCCAACATCCGGGTACCTCCTACAACGACGGACTTCATGCCAACACCCCAAGACGAGTCACTCATGTCGTGGCGTATCCACATAGCCCGGCAGTCGGTCAACATGAGCCAGGAGGGACTGGCCAAAACGCTGGGCGTACACCGGGACACCATCAGTTCATGGGAGACCGGCAAGACCGAGCCCAGTGCGGCCCACCTCGCGGCCCTGTCCCACGAAACGGGCATACCGTACGCATGGCTTCGGTTCGGCTACGGAGACATGACCCAGGTGGAGTCCGCATGGGACCACATGGACGATCTGAGTCTGAGTGATACCCCACTTCTGAGCGTTGAGGCCGTGACCAGGGAGGCTGTGGAGCATGCGGTCACGCTGTTTCACATGGGTAAGGCCGATATGCGTCTAACGCAGGCGATGCACTGGTTCGACGTGATCGCCCAGGCGGCGGTGCGGGACTTGACTGAAATTACCGGCATGACCTTGGACGAATTGCACGCCGCCCGCACCAAGAAAAGAGTGCCGGGAAAAACCCGGCAAGTAGATCAGTAAACTGTATTGCCCCGATTACAACCGCTGCATATTCTTGCTACCGCGGTTCCTGTAGTTCCATACAATTTCAAAGTACGGCAAGCGCGACTATGGACTTTCGTCGCCACCAGAGATTGTACGGAAATCTGAATCCGCAGTAGATCCCATCCATCATCGGTAACAATGCGAATCGCCACGGCCATCGAGTCGTAACGTGGCTCGCGATTCGTGCGGGTAATCTGAGAACTGACCGAACAGTTCGTCCAGGGTGCCTACTGAGAGGAGAGAACACGTGCCGGGCAATACCATTGGGCAGGTCGCCCTCAACGCAGGCGTCGGGGTCGAGACCGTTCGCTTCTATGAGCGCAAGGGCCTCATCGAACAGCCGCCGCGAAAGGGCAAGGCATACCGCGAGTATCCCGCTGAAACGGTTCGACGGATTCGATTCGTCGTTCATGCCAAACAACTTGGCTTTACCCTCAGGGAGATCTTGGGCCTGCTCTCTCTTCGATCGCACTCGGTAGAGAGCTGCGATTCAATCAAGGAACAGGCGGAAATGAAGATCGCCAACATCGAGGAGAGGATTCGCGGCATGCGCCGTATGCTGTCGACCCTTCGGAAACTCACCCAGGCATGTGAGAACAGAGAACCGACAGCTGAGTGCCCCCTATGGGACGTGCTCGACGAGCAAGGCTATGCGTCGTGACCGAGTGAGGTTTTGGATCGCGGAGTAAGCCGGTGGCTAGCCTCAGCCCCCTACCTGCGCCGCGAGCACCAACACCGTCAGCCCCATGGCTACCATCAGTACTATCCGCTCTTTCATGATCCCCACCTCATATCACGATTGCATCAGAAGTCACCGTGATTAGACAGCCGCAACAGCAATGTGGTTGCAGCCACGCTGCTCACTGCCCCCGCTGCTCCCGCCGCCCTCGCCGCCCCCGCTTTCATCATTCCGCGTGCAGCGCCGTCGCCGGATGGACCTTGGTGACGCGCCGTGCCGGTATGAAGCTCGCCAGGAGACCGGTAACAGCCAGCGTCACCACGATGGTCCCGAACACCATGGGATCGCGCGCGTTCACTTCGAACAACACCATCTGGAGCGGCGTGGCCATCAGGACCGCAAGGATCAGCCCGATGGTGAGTCCCACGGCCATCTGGATCATTCCCTTGCGCATCACCAGAGCGATGAGGCTCCGGCCGCTGGCGCCCAGCGCCATGCGCACGCCCATCTCGGTGCGCCGCTGGCTCACCGAGAAGGACATGACCCCGTACAGTCCTACCGCGGCCAGGAACAGCGCCACGAAGCCGAACACCATGAACAGCGTGCCGAAGGTGGTGTAGAACCAGGTTTGGGCCTTGATGACCTCGGGCATGGACATGACCCTGAAGATCGGCAGGTTGGCGTCGATTCCACTAATGGCAGCCTGAACGTCCCTGGTCACCGCCATCGGATCACCCCGGGTTCGGACAGCGATGGCGACGTTGGTGCCGACGCCACTCTGTGCGATGGGGATGTAGAACCCGGCCGGCGAGGCGTTGTTGTTGCCGATGCCTTCCATTCTCAGGTCGGGCACCACGCCAACCACCGTGAGCCACTTGGCCGTGGTATCGGCCCGTCCCATGCGGATGCGGCGCCCCAGGGCATCCCCATCGGGGTAGAACGTGCGCAGAAATGACTCGTTGATCACCACCACTGAGAGGTTTTCCAGCCCGTCCTGGGTGGTGAAGCCCCGGCCCTCGAGAATCCTCGCCTCGAACGTGTCGAAGTAACCCGGCGTGACGATGCCCTCCCGGCCCAAGGGATAGTCGCGGTCGGTGGCGTAGCTTTCCCCTTCGAGCTGGAGAACCCGGGAACCGTTCCCGGCTGCCGGGAGCCCGTCCGACAGAGTCGCAGCCTGCACGGCGGGAATCGCCGCCAGCCGCGGCAACAGTTGGTTGTAGAACGCCACCCGGCTGGCCGAGTCGGCATACTCCGCGGCGGGCAGGCCGATGCGGGCGGTGAAGATGTTCTCAGTGGCGAACGGGAGTTCCACGGTCTTGAGCGAGGTCACGCTCTTGATCATCAACCCCGACGCGACCAGAAGAGCGCACGACAACGCGATCTCGGTAACCACCAGCGCCCCGCTGAACTTGCCCATCCGGAAGCTCGAAGAGCCTCGACCCTCATCGTTCAGCACTGCGTTGATGTCCGCCTTGGAGGCCTGCAAGGCGGGGTAGAGACCTGACATCAGGCTCGACAGGACGGTGATGCCGATGATGAACAGCACCACGGTCATGTCCAGGTCGAAGGTGATCCAGAACGGCGGCGGATTGGTGGAAATCGCGGCCCTGAACCACCCAATACCGAAGTATCCCAGCCCCAGTCCTATGACGCCGCCCACGCCGGCAATGACCATGGCCTCGGCCATGAGCTGTGAAACAACCCGCGTCCTGCTGGCACCGAGGGCGGTCCTGATAGCCACTTCCTTGGTTCTGACCGTGGCGCGTGCCAGGAGGAGGTTGGCCACGTTGGCGCAGGCAATGAGCAGCACCCCGAGCACCGCGCCGAGCATAGTGTAGAGGAGGGCGTAAACTTGATTGCCGATGAAGCGTTCGGTGTACGGCATGATCTCGGTGGTGAAGCCCTCGTTGGTTTCCGGGTACGCCTGGGCCAGTCGTTGGGCAATTCCAGCCATCTGGCTTTCGGCTTGGTCCTGCGAGACGCCCGACTTGAGCCGGCCCACCACCGTTGGGAACGGCCGGGACTCGACCTCGTTGATGGTTGCCCTTCCGCCACGAACGTAGTTGGTAGCCCGCAGAGTGAACGGAGTCCACAGATCCTGGTTGAAGGGAAACTCGAATCCCTCGGGCATGACCCCAATGATCGTCAGCGTTTGACCGTTGACCATCACCGAGGTGCCCACGACGTCGCGCGCTCCGTCATAGCGTTCCTGCCAGACGTCGTAGCCCACCACCACGACCGGCGGGGCGCCGGGTTCGGCATCCGCCTCGGTGATGGTGCGTCCCAACACGGCTTGGACTCTGAGCAGGGAGAACATGTTCCCGGTGAACTGCGCACCGGTGTAGCGCTCGGGCCGCTCACCCGGAAGGGACAGATTCATCGTCTGCCCGGTAAAGGCGGCCAGACCTTCAAACGCGGTCTGCTGTTCCCGCCAATCCTCGAAATCGTGGATCGGCGGATTGTTGCGCTGGATCCCGAGTTCCTGGTTGGACCGCGTAACCAGCACCAGCTTGTCGGCGTCCTCGAATGGGAGGCCTTTCAGGATGGCGGCGTTGACGATGCTGAAGACGGTGGTGGTGAGCCCGATACCCAAGCCCAAGGTGACTACGGCGATGACGGACAGCATGGGGTTCTTGACCAACATCCGAATGCCGAACCGAAAATCCTGCCACAGGTTGCCCATGATTGGCGCTCCGTACTAGTGGGGGTCCCCGCGGACCGAGCGGGTTCGACACGTTACGATGTGCCCAATACGGCCGGTGAGGGTCAAAGTTTCAGTTTGGAACTGTAAGGGCCATAAGACGTAACTGCGTATGAATCATTGACTTGAAAGCAATGACCCCGATTAGGCCACGCATCTCGCCGCACGCCCTGTTGCCCCATCGTTGACAAATCCTCGACATATCTGTAAGTAGTTACGTAACTGCTTACGGTATT
>JBDHMR010000062.1:0-7233 GCA_039656035.1 Gemmatimonadota bacterium | reverse complement strand
CTCTCCTTGTGTACATCGCTATTCGGCTCCCCGGTTCACCCGGCGGGCCGCATGGGCCAAAACTCTTAATTCTAGCAGGTGTGTCCCTCATTCCCCAGTGGTGAAAACAAAAAGGGCGGCCGCCATTCGACGACCGCCCCCCCCCGTTGTCCGGATCCACCTCCAAACTCAAGTCGGGAGGCGAGCTACCTGCCGGGCTTCGGTCCCCGGCCGGATATCGGTGAACACCACTCTCATCACCAGGCCGCTGGCCGTGTGATCATTGACATTGGTGATCTGTACCCTGCCTACGACCTCATCGGTAGTAGCCGCAAGCGGGTCGCGGCGCTGGGGCACCCGACGGAGCTCGAAGATATCACCCAGTTTGACGCCATCGTCGCGTCCTTTGTCGAGAAACAGCACTTGCATGGGCACGGTCAGTTCAACGCGGTTGCGGTTGACGATGACTGAGGCGGTGATACCGTCAGCCACGGGCACCGATTCGACCTGACCCGGATCGTTGAAGACGGGCAGTGGTAGTGTCAGCTGCCCCGCGATGATGGCCTGGAATACACGAACGATCTCCGCCACGGCCTGATGCTCGGTCACCTCCACCACCCGAAGGATGCCGGTAGGCACGATCACATTGCCGAATCCTTCTATCTCACGACCAAAGTGCACCAGAACGAGAGAGTCACCCACCATATATGATCCACCTTCCGGCGGGGTTACCCCGACACGATCGAACAGGCTCACCTGGGGGAGTCCGGCGTTAATCTCCGAGGGGCTGACCGAACCGCGCATGATGCCGAAGGGATACATGCGGCGCTCGGTGAGAAAGCCGGCCGAATGGAACTCACTGAAGGAAACGGGATGCGGCTTGTCCAGGATCAATGGATTGAGCACTACCGCCTGATTGGACCTGACCGTCTGGCGGGTCATCGGTCGCCAGATGGCGGGTTCGGCGTCGGCGTACTCCACCTGGGTTACCTGATCGGGCGCCCCCTGGTCTTCCACCACGACAACGACCTGATCGGGCTGGCCTGGCTGATCGGGCTGTGCCACGGGGGGCACCGCCGACACGTCCGCCCCATCGGTAAGCCGTAGCACCTCACCGGGGTAGATCCAGTGCGGATCCTCGATGACGTCCGTATTCAGTCGGTAGATCTGGGGCCAGAGGAATGGGTCGCCCAGGTAGCTGGCCGCGAGATCCCACAACGTGTCGCCTTCGCGAATAGTGTGGCTTTCGGGCTGCTGCGCCAGCGCCAATGCCGGCATCAGAGCTACAAGGGAAACTCCCACTACCACCTGGAGCATCGTGGAACGGTGCTTTGCCATGGCTGGTACCCGTTGGTTTTGGCGAGTTTAGTTAGGACTGCACCTGCGCCCAAGCTAAAAGCAGAGCACAACTTACGCCAGACCCGAGCCAATCTGCATACCAGCCGGGACGGGCCGACTAACTGCAAGCGAATTGGTCCCTTGAGAGGGAGCTCGACATCGCTAAGTGTCTAAACCAGAGCGACTTGGCGTACTTGCCTGCGGTAAAACGCCACGACTGTGGCAGAACGACGGTCCCACGGCATCGCGGAGCCGGGTTCCCGGCTCCAGACCTTGCTACCAGCCACTCAACTCAGAATGGGAGATCGTCGTCGGTGGCGTCGAGCGCGTCGGGGAATTCGTCGAAAGACTGCTTCGGCTGGCTGTCGGTTGCGGCACCCACACCGGCGGGCGTACCACCCTGATCTCCCGAGCGCCCGGACAGCATTATCAGTTCCCGGCCACGGATTTCGGTGGTGTACCGGGTCTGGCCTTCACGGTCCTGCCAGGTGCGGTACTCGATGCTTCCCTCGACGTAGATCTTGTCGCCCTTCTTGCAAAACCGCTCGGCGATGTCGGCCAGCCCCTGACCGCTGCGAGCGTTGTTCCACAACACAACGCGGTGCCACTCGGTCTTTTCCTGCGCCTCTCCCGAGGCGTTCTTCCACTGCCTGCTGGTGGCAACCGACAGCGTTGCCACCCGGGCACCGTTAGAGGTGCTACGCACCTCGGGATCGGCTCCCAGGTTTCCAATCAACGTCACTTTGTTCAAACTCCGGCTCACGAGTACCTCCAACGAATAGGTCATTGTCACATTGGTCCGGGGGCACGATAACGTCCTCCCCGACTCGGTCCCTAACCGGTTTGCCCTTCGAGCGGATCATTTTCGTTCGAGGGATCGAGCCGGCGGCGCAGGACCATCGCGTCTTCCAATGGTTTACGATAATAGCCTCGACGCACCCCTGCCAGGGCGAACCCCAGTCGGTGGTAGAGAGCTCGCGCGGCACGGTTGGAGCGCCTGACCTCCAAGAACACGTCTTGCACCCCGCCGGCGAAGAGTGTTTCGAGTCCCCGCCCCAGGAGTCGGCGGGCCACTCGTTGGCGGCGGAACTCGGGCGCTACAGCCAGGTTCAGGATCTCGGCCTCCTCGCCTGTGGACCGGACCAGAACATAGCCGGAGAGCCTTGCTCCAGCCCAGCAAATCCACCCCTCGATTCCCGGGTCGGACAGGAGCTGCATGAAATCCGCTTCGCTCCACGGGTCTGGAAAACTCAGCGCCTCGATGTCCCGCAGAGCCGGGGCATCCTCAGGCCGGGCCACCCGGATGGTGAAGTGGTCTGCCATGGGCCGTCTCCCATCTGGCTTGGGCCTCTGCCGGCCGGCCGTACGCCGGCTCCCAGCGTGCCACCTCGTCGGGATGGATCCGGTTGAGACCTCCCGCTTGCCCCAGCAACTGCAACAGCACCCCGGCGGTGGGCCGGGCGTCCACCAGGACCAGTGTCCCGCCGTCGATCCACGAGTCCAAGGGAGCCAACAGCTCGGGGCGGAGGCGCCCGACCACTAACTTGGGCCTGGGGACGGCAGCCACCAATTCGGCAGGGCGGAAGACTCCAGGTGGTACCTCGGTCTCGATGCGGCCGCCGGGGAACCGGTATACCGCAGCAAAGATGTCCCCCCGCAGCGCATCGGCCACGGCCAAGATCCGGCCCGAGCACTCCGGAATACAACCGGCTGCCTGCACCAGCAGCGACGGAGCCGACCACAACTCGAGACCCCGAACATGGACCAGCGCCTTGGCCACCGCGGCGCCAATGCGCAGACCAGTGAAGCTCCCCGGCCCATCGGTCACCAGTACGCCATCCAGGTCGGCCAACTCCACGCCTTGCCGGTCCATCACCTCGAGGATCAGGGGAAGCAGGCCGCGGGCATGCTGGCGCACCCCTGGGAGCGTTTCCTCCACCTCGATGGCGCCCGGCCGTCCCAAGGCCACCGAGGCCTGGTCGGTAGACGTCTCGAGTGCCAGGTACATCAGCTTTCCTCGAGTCGGCGGAGATGGTGATCGTCAACGTGGGCCAAGCTGAACTGATGGGTCGCCTGGGGGAGCCAGGGGCCGGCTTGGTCGGGCCATTCGATCAGCAGGACGTCACCGTCCCCCAGGAGCCCTTCCCAATCGAGTTCCTGTGCTTCATCCGGTGTCCCCAGGCGGTAGCAGTCAATGTGGAACACGGGCCCCCGCCTGCCTTGGTAGCGGTGTACCAGCGCGAACGTCGGGCTGGCTGTGGCGGACTCCACCCCCAGGCCCGCAGCGATGGCCTTGATGAACGTCGTCTTCCCTGCTCCGACCTCACCACGAAACAGCAGGATCGATCCTGGTGGAAGAGTCCGGCCAAGCGCCTCACCCCGTTCCTTCAGCTGCGACTCGGTGACGAGCGTCACGCGCGTTGCCGGTCCCGCGGCGTACCACGATCCAGATTGGCGCCACCGATCGCCCGCAGTTCGATCACCTGGTCGCGCAGCATGGCGGCGACCTCGAATTCGAGGTTGGCGGCTGCCTCCTTCATCTGCTGTTCGAGAGCGTCGATGGCAGCGGCACGCTTGACCGGGTCGCGCAGATCGGCTGCCCCCACGGAGGCTTCCTTGCTGGCCTGCTCGACCCGGGCGTCGGCCACCCTGGTGGACAACCGAACCTCCTCGATCGACTTGATGATTGATCGCGGGGTGATGCCGTGTTCGCGGTTGTGTTCCCGTTGCCGGTCTCGGCGCCGGTCCATTTCCTTCAGGGCGCGGTCCATGGATCCAGTTCGCTTGTCGGCGTACAGAATGCCCTGGCCACTGATGTGGCGGGCCGCGCGGCCGACGGTCTGGACCAGCGAGCGGTCTGACCGGAGAAAACCCTCGTGGTCGGCGTCGAGGATTGCCACCAACGACACCTCGGGAAGGTCCAGACCTTCACGGAGCAGGTTGATGCCCACGAGTACGTCGAATTCGCCCAAGCGAAGCGCCCGCAGAATCTCGATCCGCTCGATGGCATCGATGTCCGAATGGAGGTAGCGGACGCGCACACCGGTTTGTTGCAGGTAGTCGCTGAGATCCTCTGCCATGCGCTTGGTGAGGGTGGTGACCAAAACCCGCTCACTGCGAGCGGCGCGTATGCGTATCTCGCCGAGCAGATCGTCGACCTGGCCCTTGACCGGCCGGATTTCGACCGTCGGGTCGACCAACCCCGTGGGCCGAATGATCTGTTCTACCACCACCCCTTCCGAAAGCTCCAGTTCGCGATCGCCCGGGGTGGCGGAGACGTTGATCATGCGCGGCGTGAGCGCCATGAATTCATCGAACCGTTGAGGACAGTTGTCGAGCGCCGAGGGCAACCGGAAGCCGTATTCAACGAGGGTGGTTTTGCGAGCCAGGTCGCCGTTGTACATACCACCGATTTGTGGGAGTGAGACGTGCGATTCGTCAACCAATACCAGAAAATCCTCGGGGAAATAATCCATGAGGCAAGCGGGACGTTCTCCCTTTTGACGGCCGGTGATGGGGCGCGAATAGTTTTCGATCCCGGCACAAGTTCCTACTTCCAACATCATGTCGACGTCGAACCGAGTGCGGCTCTCGAGCCGTTGGGCCTCGAGCAACTTCCCGGCCGTCCGCAACTCGGTAAGCCGGCCCTTGAGTTCGGCTCGGATGCGATCAACAGCCCGGGTAATGGTGGTCCTCCGGGTGACGAAGTGCGTGGCGGGATAGATGCCTGCCCGATCTACCTCAGTTATGGTCTCGCCGGTCAGAGGATCGATCTTGCTGATTCGTTCGACTTCGTCGCCCCACAACTCTATGCGCACCGCCTGTTCGGCGTAGGCAGGGAAGATCTCCACGGTATCCCCCCTGACACGGAACGTGCCGGGATCGAAGGCAACGTCGTTGCGGTGATAGTTGATGCGCACGAGGTCGGCCAGGATGGAGTCCCGTCCGCGCTTCTCGCCTTGTTCTACCATCACCATGAGTTGCCGGTATTCAGCGGGATCGCCCAAGCCGTAAATGGCACTGACCGTGGCCACGATCACGACGTCATCCCGCTCCATCAGACTGGATGTGGCCCTGAGCCGCAGTCGATCGATGTCCTCGTTGATCGACGCGTCCTTTTCGATGTAGGTGTCGGATGTGGGGACGTAGGCTTCAGGTTGGTAGTAGTCGTAGTACGACACGAAGTATTCGACCGCGTTTCGCGGCAGGAATTGCCGCAGTTCCCCGTAGAGCTGGGCCGCGAGTGTCTTGTTGTGGGACATGACCAACGTAGGGCGACCCCAGTTGGCCAGCACATGGGCCAGGGTCAGGGTCTTGCCCGAGCCGGTTACGCCGAGGAGCGTCTGGTAGCGGTCTCCTCGCTCGAGCCCTTCGGTCAGTTCGCGGATGGCCTTGGGTTGATCGCCTGCCGGTTGGTAGGGTGCCTCGACCTGAAAGGCTGGGCTCATGCCTTGCGACCCATCCCCTTCAAGTGTTTCCACTGCGCGGCCGACGCCGGGACGACCGAAAGCCGTCCCATCCGCACGAGTCCCAGTTCTGCCAGGGCCGGGTCGGCCTTGATCTCGGCCAGCGGCACCGGCCGCCCCAGTCGCCGGGCCGGTTCGATATCGACGACCACCAGCCGGGAGTCACCCGCCCTCGGATCGGCATATGGCGGGGAGACTATCACGGCCTCGCCGATCAGCGATTTGACTGTGCCGGTGTGGTAGATCAGGGCCCGATCGCCCTTCTTCATCGAACGCAGGTGCTTCAGCGCGAGGTTGTTCTTGACGCCATCCCACACGGTACCGCCATCGGCTTCGAGAGCGTCGTAAGTGTAGTCGGTGGGTTCGGTCTTGAGAATCCAATACTGCGGCATACCGCGTCCTCCAGAATCAACGGAGGAGAAAGGTCTCACGGTCGGTGGCGGGACGCAACACGCCCGCTACCGATTACGGGCTCGTGACCTCGCGGCGTTCTACCTCGTTGACACCCTTGATGCGCCGGATGGCCTTGAGGACTTTCGCCAGGTGGGAGAGGTTGTCGACCTCCACGAAAATCGACCCGAACACGGTGCCATCCTTGGTCTGGATTTCCGCCCCCGTGATGTTGGTGCCTGTCTTGCTGATAGCCGACATGATGTCGGCGTACAGGCCCCGCCGATCCTCGCCGCTGAGCGCGAGGTGTACCGCGAACGCCTCACCTTCGACTTCCTGCCAATCGATCTCTACCCGCCTGTCGTCGAGGGCGAGGGACAACAGGTTGGGACAGTCGGACCGGTGAATGGAAATACCCCGCCCTTGAGTCACGTACCCAACAACCGGGTCACCAGGGACCGGCTGGCAGCACTGGGCGTAGCGCACCATGAGGCCGTCCACGCCTTGTATTTTGATGCCACGTCCCAGGCGGATCCGGTCGATGACGCGGCCGAAGACCGTGGGCTTGGGCCCGCCGGCGTCCTCGACCGACAGGTCGGGGTACAAGGCCCGGATCACCTGCTTGATGGCCACATCGCCGCGGCCCACGGCTATCTCCAGGCCACGGCCGTCGGCCAGGGAAAGTTGGTCCGCAGCTGCCTCCAACTGCTCGGCCGAGGGAGGCTCGATCCGGCGCCGCTTCACCTCTCGCGCCAGGATCTCCTGGCCCAGGCTCAGACTGATCGATTCCTCTTCCTGCCGTACCCATTGGCGGATCTTCTGCCGGGCGCGTCCCGTCTGAACGTGACTCAACCAATCCCTCGATGGCCGGGCGTTGTTTCCTGTTAGAATCTCAACAGCGTCGCCGTTCTTGAGTGCCCGGTGGAGTGGAGAAATCCGTCCATTGACCTTGGCTCCCTGGCAGTGCAGCCCCACCTCGGTGTGCACACTGAAGGCAAAGTCTATCGGCGTTGCGCCGGTGGGGAGCCGTTTGACGTCGCCCTGGGGCGTGAACACGAAG
>JBDHMR010000061.1:0-11988 GCA_039656035.1 Gemmatimonadota bacterium | reverse complement strand
GTACCCACGGGACACGTGGTGTACGTGCAGGATGACGGTGTCGTCATGGCTCGTGAGTTCGACGTCGACCGGTTGACGCCGACGGGACCTCCGGTGCTGCTGTTCAACCAGGTTCGGGTACAGATTGGCATCACTCCGGAATTCACGGTGTCACAGACCGGAACCGTGATGTACATGCGGAGCGATGCCGGTCAGGGAGTCGTCCCGGCGCGCGTGGACCGCAACGGCGTTGCCACGCCACTCGACTCTACCTGGGTCGGCAACGTGAGCTCGCTGGCGCTGTCTCCCGACGGGCGCCGCCTGGCTGTGAGCATTGCCGGCGACCGGCGGATAGATCTCTGGGTCAAGGATCTGGACACCGGACCGTTGACCCGCCTGACCTTCGAAGGCAACCTCAACTATCGGCCATCCTGGATGCCCGACGGGCGGACGTTGAGTTTCATGTCTGACCGGGAGGCGGGAAGGACCCGTATGTACTCCACCAGGGCCGATGGAAGTGGTGTGCCACAGAGGGAATTTCCAACCACCGTAGACACGACCCAGGTAGACGAGGCGATATGGACCAGGGATGGCCGATACCTGATCTATCGTACCGGCGTCGCGGATGGGTACCGTAATATTTTCGCGCTCCGGCTGGCCGACAGTACGCGACTGCCGCTGGTGGTGAGACGTTTCGACGCCTACAGTCCTGCGCTGTCGCCCGACGAGCGGTGGTTGGCCTACATTTCGCCGGAATCGGGCCAGGAGGAGGTTTACGTGCGGCCGTTCCCGGCCACGGACGAAGCCCGCTGGCCTGTCTCGACCGCGGGTGGATCCCAGCCGGTGTGGGCCAACAACGGGCGTGAGCTGTTCTACATCAATGGGGACGGAGTGCTGGTCGTTGCCGAGGTAACGACCTCCGGTGGCTTCGCCGTCGGCCGGCAGCGGGAGTTGTTCTCGCTTGAACCCTATTCCGTCGCGCCCTATCATCAGTCCTATGCGGTCACCCCAGACGACCAGTCCTTCATCATGCTGCAAGAGGCCGGTGGCGGACAGAGACCGGATCTGGTGGTGGTGTTGAACTGGTTTGAAGAGCTGAAGGAGTTGATGGGGGAGTAGAGGTCATTCTGGATTCTTGGTTCTTGATTCTTGATTCTTGATTGTTCGCGGCCCATAGCCCATAGCCCATAGCCCATAGCCCAATGCCCGAAACCCTAGACCGCCTCACCGCCGCCCTATCCGACCGCTACCACATCGAGCACGAGCTCGGTGCCGGTGGCATGGCCACCGTATATCTGGCGCAGGACATCAAACACGACCGCAAAGTGGCGCTCAAGGTGCTGCGGCCCGAACTGGCCGCCGTCATTGGCGCCGAGCGGTTCCTGGTCGAGATCAAGACGACGGCAAATCTGCAACACCCCAACATTCTGGCCTTATACGATTCGGGCGAGGCGGATTCGTTTCTGTTTTACGTCATGCCCTACATCGAGGGTGAGTCGTTGCGCGACAGAATCGATCGCGAAAAACAGCTGCCCATCGACGAGGCAGTTGCTCTTGCCACGGAAGTGGCCGGTGCGCTCGACTACGCCCACCGGCACGACGTGATCCACCGCGACATCAAGCCGGAGAACATCCTGTTGCACGATGGCCGGGCATTGGTGGCCGATTTCGGCATCGCCCTGGCCGTGACCTCTGCCGGCGACAACCGCATGACGGAAACCGGGATGTCCCTGGGCACACCGCACTACATGAGTCCCGAGCAAGCCATGGGCGAGCGCGAGTTGGACGCCCGGAGCGATGTCTACGCGCTGGGATGTGTGCTTTACGAGATGTTGACCGGTGAACCACCGTTTACCGGCATCACCGCGCAGGCCATCGTGGCCCGGGTGGTAACCGAATCGCCGCGGCTGCTCATTCCGCAGCGGCATACCATTCCGGCCCACGTCGAGGCTTCGGTGCTCAAGGCCATCGAGAAGCTGCCGGCCGATCGGTTCGCGACTGGGGCGTTGTTTGCCGATGCGTTGACCCATCCCGGCGCCGTCCCCCTCGCCGCCGCAGCACCTTCCGAAGAGCCCCTGCTGAAGAAACTGACTCCTCTGACTGTTGCTCTGGCCGCCGTGTCGATCGTCCTGACCGGGCTGTTGCTCTGGTCGGTGGCAACGTCTTCGGCACCACCGATCGATGTCATCCGCGTCCGGCTCGAGGCGCAGGCCGTCGGCGGGCCCACATGGCTCCGGACGACCATGGGGCCCAGCATGACCCTGTCACCCGATGGCCGGACGATGATCCGGACAGGGCCTGCCGCGGGGGCCGGCCGTGGTGGGACCCAGTTGTGGATACGTCGCTGGGACCAGTTGCAGGAGGAGCCGATTCGTGGGACGGTCGGGGGCGTCAGCCCAGTATTTTCGGCCGATGGGCGTTCGGTAGCGTTCCTCAACGTCCTCAACGAACTCAGGGTGCAGTCGCTCGGCAGCGGCACCCAGGTGATTGCACTCGACTCGGGCCTGAGCGACGTGTCGATCCGTGGCGGCGGGATTGCCTGGGGCTCGGACAACATGCTCTATGGCGCAGGCCTGCATGGTCTGATCCGGGTCGACCCCGAGGGGGGGGGCGGCGTAACCGAACAGTTGACGAGAGTGGATACGCTCAACGGCGAGATGACCCACGGATGGGTCGATGTGCTTCCGGACGCCAACGGGGCCCTCATTACCATCGTTCCGAGGGAGATCGCCGATCTCGACCAGCACGTCGTTGCCGTGGTGGATTTCGGCACCGGTGAGGTCAGGGAGATCTTCCAAGGTGTCTTTGCCCGTTACGTCCACCCGGGCTACGTGGTGTTCGTGCTGGGTGACGGTACCATGCACGCGGCCCCCTTCGACGCATCCGCTTTGACCGTTACCGGCGATGCCATGCTCCTCCCGGACAACATTCAGGTTGGTCCTATTGGTGCCGCCCAGCTGGCGGTCTCGAGAGCAGGCTCCATGGTATATGCCGCTGCGCGGAACATGGATGATCGGTTGGTCTGGGTCGATCGAGACGGCAAGGAAGAGGAGATTCCCTGGGAGGGGTTCGGTGGGATGATCAGCCCGACTCTGTCGCCCGATGGAGAGCGTTTCGCCGTGAGCATTCGGAACGCCGAGGGATTACACGTCTGGGCACGCGATACGGACGGTGGTCAAGCGACGAGGCTGTCGTACCATGGGGCGGACAACACCCGCATGGCGTGGACTCCGGATGGCCAGAGTGTCACCTTCATCTCCGATCGATTGGGCCCAGCCGCTCCGTTTCAGGCGCGAGCCGACGGAAGCGGGGGTGAGGTCCAACTCCCCACCGGCGATCCCCGGGCGGTGTTCGGTCTTGCGTGGTCGCCCGACGGGGAATGGCTGGTCCTGCGAACGGACAACCAGGCCACCGGGCGTGGCGACATCCTGGTGCTTCGACCGGGTGTGGACAGCGTTGCGCGGGTCCTGGTGGCGACCCCCGCAGAGGAAGTGGCTCCGACGATTTCGCCAGACGGGCGATGGATGGCCTACGTGTCGTCCACCAGCGGCGCTCGTGAAATTTATGTGCGACCGTTCATGCGGGACGGCCAGGCACTTCGGGTGTCGCTCACTGGCGGGACCGAGCCATTGTGGTCCCGGAGTGGTCGGGAGCTCTTCTACCGCAGCGCGGCGGACAGTCTCGTGGCCGTGGAGGTCGCCCCCGGCCCCACCCTCCGTCTGGGACGCCGCCAGGCCTTGTTCTCGATCGGTGGGTATCATGCAAGTATCTTCCACCGCAATTTCGACGTGGCGCCCGACGGTCAGCGGTTTCTCATGATCCGAGACGCCGAAGGGCAAGACAACTTGGTGGTGGTGTTCAACTGGGACGAGGAGTTGAAGGAATTGTTTGAGAAATAGGGGTGCGGGGTGTGGAGTGCGGGGGAACTGCATACATCACCTATCACATATCACATATCACCAATGAGTCCAATACTGGGAGATGATAAGAATGCTTGGCAAGTTGAACGTGGCAGCGGTCTTCGTTGCATTGCCCATGGCCGCAATCGCCTGTGGTTCTGCGGGTGATTCTGAGACCGCCGACGCCCCAGCCGCTCCGTCAGCCCCCATCACGGTGGCCGAAGTGGGCTTCGCCACGCCCGAATCGGTGCTGCACGACGAGGTGGCTGATGTCTATCTCGTCTCCAACATCAACGGCCACCCGCTACAGCCCGACGGCAACGGTTTCATCTCACGAGTCTCGCCCTCGGGCGAAGTGCTGGACCTCAAGTGGATCGACGGCGAGACCGATGGTGTCGAGCTTAATGCACCCAAGGGGATGGCCATCGCAGGTGACGTGCTGTACGTGACCGATATCACGGTGGTGCGGATGTTCGATCGTGCTACCGGGGAGCCGCTGGGAGAGATAGCGGTCGAGGGCGCCACCATGCTCAACGACCTGGCGCCCGCCTCCGACGGGGGCGTCTATCTCACCGACACCGGCTTCCGCCTGTCCGACGAAGGCGAGTCCGAACCGTCCGGAACCGACGCGGTCTACCACATAGCCCCCAACGGCGACGTTCACACCCTGATCGCCGATGCGGAACTGGGTGCTCCCAATGGAGTGGTCGAGGTCAACGGTGAAGTGTGGGTGGTGACCTTCATGTCGGGCGAGATGTTCCGGCTGGTAGATGGCGAGCGCGTCGATGTGGCCACTGTGACCGATGGCCGCCTGGACGGCATCGTCGCGGCGGGCGATCAGTTGCTCGTCTCCAGTTGGGCCAGCATGGGCGTGCACGGTGGTACCGCCGGTGGGGAATTCACGCCGGTAGTTACCGAAGTGCAGTCCCCGGCCGACATCGGGTACGACGCCACCCGCAACGTGGTGCTGATCCCGCTATTCGAGTTGGATGAAGTGCGGATCGTACCGCTGTGAAAGTGCGCAGGTCGCAGTGCGCAGGGAGTGGCTGCTGACGGCTGACAGCTGACAGCTGACCGCTGACCGCCACAAACCACGGTTAGTAGAAGAGCCAGGAGACTTTACAATGCAGCGACGCTCGTTTGTCCGCACGACGCTGGGGGCCGGCGCCGCCCTGACATTGCCCTCCTCGATCCTCCAGGGTTGCCGACCCGAGCCGGCACCGGTCTCCGCGGGACTCAGCCACATCGGTGTGCAGCTGTACACCGTCCGCGGCCTGGTCCGGGACGACATGGCGAGTGCGCTCGCCTCCGTGGCCGGGATTGGCTATCAGGAAGTCGAGTTCGCCGGGTATTTCGACAACGATCCTGTCGAGATACGCTCATGGCTGGATGATACGGGGTTGACCGCCCCGGCGGCCCACGTCATGCTCGCTCCGGAGAACCTTGAATCGACTCTCGAAGACGCCTCGATTCTAGGCCATCGCTATCTGGTAGTACCCTGGATTCCACCCGACATGCGCCAGACGCTGGATGACTACCGCCGAGTGGCGGAGGGATTCAACGAAGTCGGCCTTGCCTTGCGTGAGGCCGGCTTCCAGTTGGCCTACCACAACCACGACTTCGAGTTCGAGCCTATGGACAGTCAGGTGCCGTTCGACGTCCTGCTGGAAGAAACCGACCCGGATCTGGTCCAGATCGAACTGGACCTGTTCTGGACTATCCACGGCGGGGGAGACCCGTTCGATTACTTTGCCCGCTATCCCGGGCGCTTCCCCATGGTGCACGTGAAGGACCGGCTGACCGACGGTACCATGGTGGACGTGGGAGACGGAAACATCGATTTTCCGGCAATCTTCGCGGATAGCGAGGAAGCGGGAATCAAGCACTACTTCGTGGAGCACGACCAGCCGGAAGAGCCGCTCGAGAGCATTCGGCGGAGCTATGAGTACTTAAGTGGCTAGCAACTAGCCACGCGGCACCCGCCACCGTACCTTCGCCACATGGTCACATTTCCTCGACGCAAAAAGTACGACGTCTGCATCGTCGGCTCCGGAGCCGGCGGGGGCATGGCGGCCTACATGCTGACCAAGGCCGGCGCGGATGTGGTACTGCTCGAGGCCGGTGGTCCGTGGAACAACGTCATCGACTCGGCCATGTTCAGCTGGCCGTACGACACGCCCCGACGCGGTTCATCAACTCGCGAGCGGCCGTTCGGCGAGTTCGACGCCTGCATCGGCGGGTGGGACATCGAGGGGGAGCCGTACACCCGCGCCGAGGGAACGCAGTTCGACTGGTGGCGGGCGCGGATGGTGGGTGGCAGGACCAACCACTGGGGTCGCATCTCGCTCCGGTTCGGGCCTTACGACTTTCGGCGCAAGAGCCGGGACGGCCTGGGTGACGACTGGCCCATCAGTTACCACGACCTCGAGCCATACTACGACGAGGTGGACAAGCTGGTCGGCATCTTCGGCAGCCACGAAGGCCTCCCCAACGAACCCGATGGTGTGTTTCTTCCGCCGCCCAGGCCGCGGTGTTACGAGCTCCTGGTCAAGCAGGCGTGCGATCAGCTCGATATCACCTGTATTCCTTCTCGTCTGTCGATCCTGACCAAACAGCTCAACGGCCGGCCAGCGTGTCACTACTGTGGCCAGTGCAACCGCGGTTGCTCGGTCAACGCCAATTTCTCCTCGACCAACGTATTGATCATGCCGGCGCTCGAAACCGGCAGGCTCACGTTGATTACCGACGCGATGGCACGTGAAGTGACCGTCAACGCCGACGGGTTGGCAACCGGCGTATCCTACATCGACCGGACTGACGGCACGGACCAGCACGTGGAAGCTGCGGTCGTGGTCCTCGCGGCAAGCGCCTGCAGTTCGGCGCGCATCCTGTTGAACTCAAAATCGACTTCGTTCCCGCAGGGTCTGGCCAATTCGAGTGGTGTCGTCGGCAAGTACCTGACGGACACCACTGGGTCGGACGTCGCTGGATTCATTCCCAAGTTGGTGGGCAACATCCCCCACAACGAAGACGGCGTCGGTGGCGGGCACCTCTATATGCCGTGGTGGCTGGACAACTCCAAGCTCGATTTTCCTCGGGGCTATCACGTGGAGATCTGGGGCGGCCGTGGCGTTCCCGGTTACGGCTTCATGGGCGGTATCCAGCATTACCCGGGAGGTGGCGGGTACGGAACGGAATTGAAGCAAGCGTACCGCGACTACTATGGAACCACCGTCGGTTTCTCGGGCCGTGGGGAAATGGTGCCCAAGGCCAGTGGGGCATCCCGGTGCTGCGGTTTCACTGGCAGTGGAGTGCCTACGAGTATTTGCAGGTCAAACACATGCAGGAGACGTTCCGGGAGATCATCGACGCCATGGGAGGCGAGGTGTGGTCGCCCATGCCGACCAAGGAGCAGGGGGACGGCATAGCGTCGGGAGGGCGCATCATCCACGAACTCGGAGTTGGGCGCATGGGCCGTGATCCGACCACCTCGGTTCTCAACTCCCACTGTCAGGCGCACGACGTGAAGAACCTGTTCCTGGCCGACGGCGGCCCGTTCGTGTCGCAGGCCGACAAGAAGCCCACCTGGACCATCATGGCCCTGGCGATGCGGACTTCGGAGTACATCAGTTTCCAGCGCCGCCGAGGGGAACTATGAGCGGCATGAACCGAAGGGATGCGGTCCAAGCCATGTCCGTGGCGGCCTTGGTCGCGGCATTCCGGGTGACTCCGGCCGAAGCCGATCGTGCGGCCCGGGCGGTCGAACGGGCCCTCAGCAGTTCTCAGGAGTTCGCGCCGCAGTTCTTCACTGCGGAAGAGTGGGAAACGGTACGCATGTTGGTCGACATCATCATCCCGGCCGACGAAGGGTCGGGCAGCGCCACAGACGCGGGAGTTCCCGAGTTTATGGATTTCACGCTGGTCGATCGGCCTTCGCGCCAGGCCCCAATGCGTGGTGGCCTGATGTGGCTCGACATCGCGTGCAACGAACGGTACAGGCGCCGGTTCGTCAGGTGCAGCGACGATCAACGGAAGGAACTGCTGGACGACATCGCCTGGCCTGATCGCGCGCCTGAGCGCATGGTCCAAGGGGTGGCGTTCTTCAACAGCTTTCGGGATTTCACGGCGTCCGGTTTCTTCTCCAGCAAGATCGGCGTGCAAGACGTCCGGTATATGGGCAACGTGGCTCGCCGCGAGTGGCCCGGCTGTCCACCCGACGTGTTGCAACACCTGGGCGTCAGCTACGAGGACGACCAATGACCGATCGCCTGGGCATAGGCTTCATCGGCAGCGGCTTCAACGCCCGGCCAGCGACGAGCCAAGGACGCAGCGGCGATGGCCACCGCACTCGAAGTGGGGGAAGCCCGAGCCTACCGCTCGATCCGCGACATGGTGGCCGACCCTGCCATCGACGCCATTTGGCTGTGCGGTCCCAACCACGCGCGCATCGACAACGTGACCGAAGTGGTCGATGCCATCAGCTCGGGGAACGGCCGACTCAAAGGCATCGCCTGCGAAAAACCGTTGGGGCGGAACGTCCGGGAAGCGACCGAGGTGCTGCGGTTGGTCAAACGAGCCCGTCTAAACCACGGATACCTGGAGAACCAGCTTTTCGCTCCCCAGGTCAGCCGGGGGCGGGAGTTGCTATGGGGCAGGGGAGCCGCTCTCACCGGCCGGCCTTATCTGGCGCGCGCCGCCGAGGAGCATAGCGGGCCGCACGCGCCCTGGTTCTGGCAGGGCAAACTGCAAGGCGGCGGGGTGCTCAACGATATGATGTGTCACTCGGCGCTGGTAGTACGGCACCTCCTCACCGAGCCGGGCCAACCTCTTGCCACCGTCAAGCCGGTCAAGGTCACGGGCCACATCGCCAGTCTCAAATGGTCCCAGCCAGCATACGCCAAGCGGTTGGCTCATGAGATGGGAAAGGCGGTCAACTACCGGCGGCACCCATCTGAAGACTTTGCCAGCGTCAACATCGAGTTTCGCACCGACGATGGCCAGCTCGTCATCGGCGAAGCCACCACATCCTGGAGCTTCGTCGGCGCCGGCCTCCGGCTATCGGCCGAGTTGCTGGGCCCGGAGTATTCCATGACGTGGAACACACTCGACACCGGCCTCAAGTTGTTCTTCAGCCGTCAGGTGCAAGGCGACACCAGTGAGGACTTGGTGGAAAAGCAGAACGCTGAGATGGGTTTGATGCCTGTCGTGGCGGATGAAGCGGTAGCGTATGGCTACGAAGGAGAGAACCGCCACTTCGTGCGTGCCTTCCTACGGGGTGAGAAACCATCGCTGACGTGGGACGACGGACTGGATGTAGTGAAGTTGCTGATGACCGCATATCAGTCGGCGGAGCAGGGGAAGACGATTCGGTATCCGGGCCGCAAGCTGGATCGGTACGTTCCCAAGGTGGCGCGAGGTACCTGGAAGCCATAGGCCCTCTGCCCTCGGCTAGAGCCGAGACTCGGCTGATGTCGCTAAAGCGACGGGCCTTCACTGCCCTGCCGCCCCGCTGCCCCGCTGCCCCGCCTAAAACTCCCATCCCTCTCGATACGTCGGCATCACCCACTCTTCCGGCACCCGAACATTGGTAATCGCCCCGCCAGTTGGATCGAGTTCGATCGTCTGACCCACACGCAGTGCCAGGTTTCCGAGCAGGATCATTTCTGTCAGCGGTCCGGCGTAGCCAGTGAAGTTAGAGCCGGCGGGCGGGCCGCCCTTGATGGCGTCGATCCACTCCTGATAAACGGATTCAACGCGCGGGTACTTCTCTTCGGGTGGGTTGGCTTGAAGTTCCCGGTTGCGCTCTTCGTTGACCAGTCGTGGGTCTTCTCCGTACACGCCGGCCACCATGGCGCCGTCGCTTCCCAACCACAGCTGGCCGCCGCCGTTCTGTGGGGGCCACGGCATGGTCGATGGCCAGTCCAGGGGTTTGGGCGGCAGCAGTCCGCCGTCGCGCCAGACGAGGGTGACTTCGGGGCGGGTGTCGGACGCAGGGAAGTGGTAGTCGATGCGTGACACGGCCGGCGCCGTTTCGGTGAACAGCTTGCTGTATTCGGGCACGATCGTGGTCGGATAGCGCAGGCCGAGGGTCCAGAACGCGGCGTCCATGATGTGGCAGGCCATGTCGCCCATCGCGCCGGTGCCGAAGTCCCACCAGCCGCGCCAGCGGAAGGGGGCGTACGCCGGAGCGTAAGGCCGGTCAGCTGCGGGGCCGAGCCACAGGTTCCAATCGAGGTACTTCGGTGGGTAGTAGGCCTGCAGCGGCCGGTCGATTGCTTGCGGCCAGATAGGCCGGTTGGTCCAGAACTGCACTTCCTTGACGGTGCCGATGGCTCCGGCATCGACCCACTCGCGGATCTGCCGGGTACCCTCTCCCGCGTGCCCCTGGTTCCCCATTTGGGTAGCGACGTTTGCTTGCCGGGCGCCTTCCATTAGAGCACGCACCTCGCCGATGGTCCGGGCCAGCGGCTTCTGGCAGTAGACCGGTATGCCGAGCTTGAGCGCCATCATGGCGGCGGCGGCGTGGCAGTGGTCCGGGGTACTGACGGTTACCGCGTCGATGTTGCCGGCCTCACGGGCAAACATCTCACGGAAATCGGTATAGCGCTTGGCGTCGGGATAGCTGCGGAAGGCATCCTCCGCTGCTCGGGCGTCGACGTCGCACAGGGCATAGATGTTTTCGCTCTCCATGCCACGTACGTCGCTGCGGCCCATGCCGCCGACACCGATGCAGGCCACATTGAGCCCGTCGTTGGGCGAACGCCGTTTGGGGTGCAACAGCGAGGGAATGACGGTCATGCCGAGTCCCGCAGCCGTCATGTCGTTCACGAAGGAACGTCGGGACATCCCCTTGGTCGTCATGGTGGATGGCCTCCTCAGGAAGGGTGAGTTGTGCGCGCCGCTTCGGTGTCAGCCGGGGGGCGGAACAGGAGAGCGAACAGGATCAACACGCCGCCGGCGCCGACCGCCGGAACCAGCCAAATGGCCTGCCAGTCGTGTCCCCCGCCGGCCAGGGTATAGTGCTCCACCACTCGACCCGACAACCAGGCGCCAATGAACAGGCCCAAACCCATGGTTACGAACGCGATGAATCCCTGCGCGGCGGCGCGGATCTTCACGCCGGCTCGCTGGTCGACGTATATCTGGCCGGTCACGAAGAAGAAATCGTAGCAGATGCCGTGGAGGATTATGCCCAGGTACAGGGTCCAGACCAGTGGTCCGGCGTTGCCGTAGGCAAAGAGCAGATAGCGTACGGTCCAGGCGAACATGCCGACCAGGAGGATGCGCTTGACGCCGAGGCGTTTGAGGAAGAAGGGAAGGGCCACCATGAAAGCGATCTCCGACATTTGCCCCATGGTCATCTTGCTGGCCGGTTCAGCCATGCCGATTTCGTTTAGATACAGGTTGGTGAAGGCGTAGTAGAACTGCAGCGGGATGCTGAGTAGGAACGAACCGATCACGAACGTGGCGAACGACCGGTCCTTCATGAGCGCCAGGGCGTCGAGCCCCAACACGTCCCTCATGCTCAGAGGTTTTCCGGCCGCGTGCGGCGGCGTGTGCGGCAGCATGAGGGAGTACAGGCCCATGACGACGGAAGCACCGGCCGCGATGCGCATGGGGATGGCGGTGTCTTCCAGTGCCAGGCGACCGACTATCAGTCCAGCTGCGATCCAGCCGATGGTGCCCAGCACCCGGATGCGGGGGAAATCGCGGGCCGAGTCTTCGATGTTGACGGCGAGGATGCGCTCCGTGGCAAAGAACCGATCCGCTACCATGCCGACAAAGAACGGCGAGACCATTGCGGCCAGTGCAGTACTGCCGTAGGCCAAGCCGATCTGACTACCCGTGAACTCGCGGGTTTGTGCCAGGTAGGTGCCCATGGTGACGAACCATGCCCCCCAGATGAAATACTGGAGGAACATCATGGTCGAGAGTTTTGATCGGGTTCCGAACATGGGCTATATGTGCGTGGTGCGTCGTGCGTGGTGCGTAGGTAGTGCGGAGTAGGTAGTGCGGAGTGCGGAGAGTGAGGATGGCGTTACCGCCCCGCCGCCCCGCTGCCCCGCTGCCCCGCTCGCGGCGGCCCCGCTCACGGCAACTCTCTGATCTT
>JBDHMR010000060.1:0-10432 GCA_039656035.1 Gemmatimonadota bacterium | reverse complement strand
TCACCCGCCTCGGAGGGCGTCTGCCCAAGGGCGCGCTACTCGTCGGCGCACCAGGCACGGGTAAGACCCTGCTGGCCAGGGCAGTCGCTGGTGAAGCTGGACGTCCATTCTTCTCGATGTCGGGTTCTGATTTCGTCGAGATGTTTGTCGGCGTTGGCGCCAGCAGGGTGCGCGACCTGTTCGAGCAGGGTAAGGCCCACGCTCCGTGTATCATCTTCATCGACGAAATCGATGCGGTCGGCCGGCACCGGGGTGCCGGCCTCGGCGGCGGCCACGACGAGCGGGAACAGACGCTCAACCAGTTGCTGGTGGAAATGGACGGTTTCGAATCGAACGAGGGGGTCATCCTTCTAGCCGCCACCAACCGTCCCGACGTGCTCGACCCGGCATTGCTGCGTCCCGGACGCTTCGACCGCCAGATCGTGGTCGATATCCCCGACGTCCGCGGCCGCGAGGGCATCCTCAGAGTCCACACGCGCAAGATCCCCCTGGCACCCGACGTCCGGCTGAATGTTCTGGCCAAGGGCTCCCCCGGACTATCGGGGGCCGACCTGGCCAATCTGGTCAACGAAGCCGCTCTGCTTGCGGCGCGGCGCGACAAACAGCAAGTCGACATGCGCGACTTCGAGGACGCCAAGGACAAGGTCATGCTCGGGGTCGAGCGGCGCAGTCTGGTGCTCACCGAGACCGAACGTGAGACAACGGCGTACCACGAAGCCGGCCACGCGTTGGTGTCGGTCAAGGTGTCCGACAGCGACCCGGTCCACAAAGTCACCATCGTGCCTCGTGGGCAAGCGTTGGGCATGATGGCTTCACTCCCCGAGGAAGACCGCCACGGCTATACCAAGCGGTGGCTTCTGAGCCGTCTGGCCATCACCTTCGGCGGACGGGTTGCCGAGGAGCTGGTGTTCGGTGACGACAAGGTCACCACAGGGGCTGGCGACGACATCCAGAAGGCTACCGCCCTGGCTCGCCGGATGGTTACCGAGTTCGGCATGAGTGACAAGGTCGGCATCATGGCCGTAGGCGACCGGGAGCAGGAAATCTTCCTGGGCAGGGAGTTCGCCCACAAGCGGGAGGTCTCCGAACGCACGGCCCAGATGGTCGACGAAGAGGTCAAACGGATGTTGGACGAGGCGTTCGAAGAGGCCACCACCATTCTTACGGACAACCGGGATATGCTCGAGGTCATAGCCCAGGCTCTGCTCGAGAGGGAAACGCTCGAGGGCCAGGATCTCGACGTGTTGATCGCCGGCAAGGAATTGCCGCCGCTGCCGCCGCCTCCTGAGGCCAAGCCATCGGGCCCCACCCCCGGAGCCCGCGAGTCTGAGACGTCGGCAGCCAGCCCCCAACCGATACTGGGTGCCCCGGGAGCCGAGCCAGCGGGGGCGTGAAGGTCACACCACTGGCGGCCGATACTCCCGGGCTACGGGATACGCTGCTGGCTCACGGATGGGACCTCGCTCAGGCCACCGCGGCGGCCGATGGGGCCGAATCTGGGGCGGTACACGCCACGGAGCTCGACTCGGCAACCGTCGAGCGGTTGGTCTTGTATGCCGGTGGGAAATTGGGGCTCGATGTCCTGACCGGCTCTGACTGGGCCGTGATCAGCGGCAGCCGCGCCCGGCTGTCCACGCTGGCACGTCCCTGGGGTGGCCCACCGGAACTGGCGGACATAGCCCACGCGGTGGGCCTGGCTCTGCCGGGCGTAACTCCGTCCACTTGGACGGTGGCCGATCGGTCGCTCCCCCTCGACAAACCGCTCCTCGTCGGAATACTCAACGTCACTCCCGATTCCTTCTCCGATGGTGGCAGGTACGCCGACCTCGCGGTCGCGGCCGATCACGGGCAGCAACTGGTCGAAGCCGGGGCGGATATCGTGGACGTCGGCGGAGAATCTACCCGGCCGGGCCGCCCTGAATCCGTCACGGCCGCCGACGAGCTGGCTCGTGTGCTGCCTGTGGTGGAGGCGATGCGGGAGTGCCTGCCGGACACTCTTGTTTCGGTCGATACCGTCAAGGCCGAGGTTGCTGTGCAGTGCCTGGAGGCCGGGGCGTCTATCATCAACGACGTTTCCGGTGGACGGCTCGATCCCGACCTCCCGGCCGTCGTTGCCGGTGCCGGTGCCGGACTGGTGCTGATGCACTCGCGCGGGACTGTGGCCGACATGGCGACCTACGACCACGCTGACTACCAGGACCTCCTCAACGAAATCATCGTGGAGCTGGGGGAGGGAATCGAGCGCGCCATCTCCGCAGGTGTAGCCGAGGATAGAATCGCGGTCGATCCCGGTTTTGGTTTTGCCAAGCGAGTTCGACAAAGTTGGTGGTTGCTCGATCAGTTGGAGGCCCTCACTTGCCTGGGACGGCCCATCATGGTGGGCCCGTCACGCAAACGTTTCCTTGGAGCTGCCACCGGTCGGCCGTTGGAGGAGCGTGACGTCGCAACCGCCGCCGCCTGCGCCCTGGCTTATGGCCATGGGGCAAGGTTGTTTCGAGTCCATGATGTAGGCTCCGCGCGCGATGCGCTGGCCGTGGCACACGCCATGTGTGAGCCGGGATCGGTGGAAGAATGATCGTGAGAAACCCTGAGCTCCCAGATTTCGTTCGAGAGTGTAATGGATAATACGGAATGGAAGCCGCCCTACGTGGCGGCGGTGGGCATCTTTGCTCTGGTGTTGACCGGCTACGTGCTTACCCTGGCGCCGACGGTCACTTTCTGGGACGCGGGCGAACTGATTGCCGCTGTGCACACGCTGGGTATTCCTCATCCGCCGGGGACCCCGCTGTTCGTTCTGCTGGGTCATGTCTGGTCCATGCTGCTTCCACTGGGAGAAGTAGCCTGGCGCCTCAACCTGATGAGCGCCACCTTCAGCGCCGCTGGGGCCGCATTCTTCTTCCTGGTGGTCCACTACACGCTGGTACGCGTCACCGCCGATCTCGCCGAGCCTAACCGTCGCTGGCTGGCGCTCGGCGGGGCCGCGGCCGCGGCTGTCATCGGCGCCTTCACTTTCACTAACTGGCAGAACTCCAACGAGACAGAAGCCTACAGCGTGGCCACCTTCCGCCAGTGGGGGAGGTCGCGAGGCCCGGTGGCTGATGCTGATCGTCTACCTCGCCGGCATCTCGATGGGAAATCACCTCCTGGCCTTGTTGTCGGGGCCGGCGGTGGTGGTGTTTCTGGGCGCCACGTTGCTGACATCGCCCGCCGAAGACAGGGATGAGCGCCGGCATGAATGGGCCCATGTGGCCGTTGTCGCCGGCGTGTGGGCCCTTCTCATTGGTACGGGTCTGGGCAACACCACTCTGATGAAATTCGGTGGGGCAATCTTTTTGATGGCGGCTGTGTACGCCGTTACGGCGAGGGCGTTGCCGTTCACGCTTCTGACCCTGGTGGTGGCCTCGGTGGGCATGACGACCTACCTGTTCCTGTTCATCCGTGCCGGTCAACAGCCGATCATAAACGAGGCCGACCCGTCGACCTTCAGCGCACTGGTCGATGTCATCAGGCGGGCACAGTATCCGCCCCGGACACCGTGGGATGACCCAACCGTTGCCAGCGGGCTGGGGAATCCTGGTCGCAGCCTCACCCTCATGTGGTTGCAGTTGGTGAACTACATCCAGTATTTCAGTTGGCAGTTCGGCCGGGCCATCGATGGCGAAATCTTCCGCATCCCTCTCAGGGTAGCGCCCATGTTGCTGTTCTTCACTTTGGGGGTCAAAGGGGCGGTGGCACAGTGGCGCGCCGATCGGCCGTCGTGGTGGCTGCTGGCCGTGCTATGGTTGACCACCGGCATTGCTCTGATGGGGTACATGAACTTCCGGCCCGGTCATTCCATCGGTTTCGATTTATATCCGTCCGCGACCGACCATGAAGTACGCGAGCGGGATTATTTTTTCGTGGTGAGTTTTGTCGTGTGGGGACTGTGGTCAGGTATTGGGCTGGCGGCTTTCGCCCGTGAAGCGCTCACCAAACTCAGCAGACGAGCGGCACCATTCGCCGTTGCCGGGCTGGCTCTCCTGGTGATCCTGCCGGTGGCGGGCAACGCCGCCGCCGCCTCACGCAGGCATGGGCCGGAGGCAACGTTGGCTGCCGACGTGGCCTTCAACCTTCTCAATTCGGTGCCCCCTTACGGCATCCTGTTCACCTACGGTGACAACGACACGTTCCCGCTGTGGTGGGCTCAGGAAGTGGCCGGCATCCGCCGGGACGTCACCGTGGTGTGCATTGCCCTGGCACAGACGACCTGGTACTCCCGCCAAGTGCGGGATAATCCCATCCGTCTGTTCGACGAAGCGGCCGCCCCGCCTATTTGGCAGGGCCTGAGCCCGGAGCGTCCCACATGGCCGACGCATTCGCTCACCGACCAGGAGATTCAGACGGCGGCCATACCTCGATTGATTGACCAGCCCATCGGCCTGAGGCTGGGGCCCATCATGCACACGCTGCCGGCCGGAACTCCGCTCTATCTCGCTGACGTGACTCTCCTGCGAATACTGCAGCAGAACCTCGGCCGGCGTCCGGTCGCCTGGTCGATCACGGCCGGCAGCCAACACTACAACCTCGACCGGTATCTGTTGCAGCAGGGCTTGGTCCAAGCCGTCCAGACTGGAGTGCCCGATACCAACGAGATCGGGATCGTGCCGGCCAGTATTGCCGGATCGACGCTCGACGTCCCCATGACCGAGCGGCTGGCATGGGACACCTACCGCTTTGCGGGACTGCTTGACAGCGACGGCCGTCGGCTCGACGGCACCAACCGGAACTTCTCGGCCAGTTTGAGCATCCCGTTTACCCAATTGGCCTACGCCTTCGAGGCCCTGGGAGACTACGATCGGACGCTGGCCAATCTGGAGCGCGCAGCTATGCTGTCCCCCAATCCGGCCGTAAAGGCTGCCTTGCAACAGCTACAGTTCCAGGGCCCGCCACAGGGCGATTCTTCCGCTCCGCTCTTGCCGTAGAGCGGTGCTTCTATTGCCACTCCCGCCCATATAACTTTACAGGCTATGGACTTCCTTGGTCTGGCCGAGAGCCTCGCCCAGGTCCGCGAGACCATCGCTGAGCACCAAGACCGGGCGGGATTGACCCACCCCGTGTCTATCGTCGCGGTGACCAAGACCCATGGACCTGATGCGGTTCGGGCCGCGCTGGCCGCCGGTTTGTCGAAGGTCGGAGAAAACCGGGTGCAGGAAGCGTTGAGCAAGCAGGAAGTTCTGACGGACTGCCCAGTCGAGTGGCACCTGATTGGGTCGCTGCAACGGAAGAAGGCGCGTCAGGTGGTGGGCCGGTTCGAGCTGATCCACTCGGTCGACCGGCTCGAGTTGGCGCAGGAACTTCACAAACGGGCTGCCCCGGGCACGCGCCAGGCGGTCCTGGTCCAGGTGAATTGTTCCGATGAAGAGCAGAAGGGCGGGGTGCTCCCCGCGGACCTGGATGCGCTGCTCGAGGCAATGGTCGAGTTGGACCGTCTCGACTTGCGCGGACTGATGACGATGGCGGCACTTACCCGGGACGAAGGCAACCAACGCCGGGCCTTTGCGCGTTTGCGTCAGCTGCGCGATGAATCGACTGCGGCTGGATTCGACCTGGCGGAACTGTCCATGGGAATGTCGGGTGACTACCCGATCGCTGTCGAGGAAGGGGCGACGATGCTGCGCCTTGGAACTGTACTTTTTGGAGAACGTCACAAATGACTGAAGACGCCTTTGATCTCACGCCTCACGATGTTCGGGGACAGGAATTCCAGCGCGCCGTCCGGGGGTACGACCGGAGCGAGGTGGAGGACTTCAAGGACCGACTGGCTGACGAACTCGAGCGGCTCATGCGTGAGCGCGCTCAACTGGAGGAGCGGTTGGACAATCTGTCGGAGCAGTTGAAGACCTTCCGTGAACGGGAACGCGCCATGAACGAAGCTCTGCTGGCCGCCCAGCAACTGCGCGCCGACGTTGAAGCTCAAGCTATCCGAGAGGCAGAGGCAAAGGTGCATGAAGCCGAGGTCGAATCGACCCGGCTCGTTGAAGATGCCGGCCGCGAAGAAACTCTCATCCACGAGCGCACGGCGGAGGCCCAGCGACAGTTCGCCCGCTACGTCACCAATCTCAGATCCTTGCTGGAACGGCAAATGGGCGAGGTGGAGGGGCTCGAAGCTCATATTTCCGCTACGCCCCTCCCCGAGGCGGAGGCGCCGCTCGAACGGCAGGCATGACGTACCCCAACCTCGTACAGAGTATCGATGACGCGGTCTCGGCCATCCGTCGGCACACGGCACTCTCGCCAGACATCGGTATCATCCTGGGGACCGGTCTGGGCGGCTTGGCCAAGGTCATCGAGGTCGAGACCGCCGTGGCGTACGATACCATTCCCGGCTTCCCGGCATCGACCGTTGAATCGCACGCTGGGCGTCTCCTGTTCGGTCGGCTGGCCGGACGGGCTGTCGTGGCCATGGAGGGGCGGTTCCACCGTTATGAGGGGTACGGACTCGACGAGGTCACTTTCCCCGTGCGGGTCATGCGCGCCCTAGGCGCCGATGTTCTGCTGGTTTCCAACGCGTGTGGTGGCATGCACCCCCTGTGGCCGGCCGGCGATCTGGTCCTGATCTCGGACCACATCAACCTCTTGGGCGACAACCCACTCATCGGGCTCAACGACGATTCGCTCGGCCCGCGTTTCCCGGACATGTCGGAACCCTATGACGCCGGGTTGCGAGCATTGGCTCGTGAAGCCGCTGCTGATCTCAAGGTGCCCCTCCGTGAGGGCGTGTACGTATCCGTGCCCGGACCCAACCTGGAGACGCCGGCCGAGTACCGGATGCTGCGCACCATCGGTGGGGACGTCGTGGGCATGTCGACCGTGCCAGAAGTGATCGTCGCCAACCATGCGGGGATGAGAGTCATGGGCGTGTCCATCATCACAGACCAGGCTCTCCCGGACGCGCTCGAGGCCGTGAGCCTGGAAAAGATCATCGCCGTGGCCAAGAAGGCCGAACCGTCGTTGACCCGCTTGATTGTGCGCGTGGTGGAGAGTCTGCCATGACCGTGTGGTATCTCGCATGACTTTTCCGGCCTGGCCAGACGGATCCTCCCAAGCGCTCGAGCAGGAACTGCTCCAGACGTGGCAGAGCGAAAAGCTGTTCGACCAGACACGGGAAGCCACCCGTGAGGCCGAGCCGTTCGTGTTCTATGAGGGCCCGCCGACGGCCAATGGACGTCCCGGGATCCATCACGTGTTTTCGCGGACCATCAAGGACTTGATCTGTCGATACCAGACCATGCAGGGCCGCGACGTCACCCGCATCGCCGGCTGGGACACGCACGGGCTTCCCGTAGAGATCGAAGTCGAGAAGCAACTCGACCTCCGCGGGAAACGCGACATCGAAGAGTATGGGGTGGCCAAGTTCAACGCCTTGTGTCGCGAGAGCGTCTTCAAGTATCAGGAAGAATGGGAACTCCTCTCCGATCGTATCGCCTATTGGCTGGACTACGAACACCCTTACGTCACTTGCACCAATGAGTACATGGAGAGCGTTTGGTGGATCCTTTCCCGGCTCCATCAGCGCAACCTGTTGTATCGCGGACATCGCGTGCTGCCGTACTGCCCGCGCTGCGGCACCGTCCTGTCGAGTCACGAGTTGGCGCTGGGCTACGAAGACGTAACCACCAACTCCATCTACGTTACGTTCCCGCTGGAAGACGATCCGTCGCGCCAGCTGCTGGTATGGACCACGACGCCTTGGACGCTCCTGGCCAACGTGGCCGTGGCCGTACACCCGGACCTGGAGTACGGCGAATACCAGGTCGATGGGACCCGGTACATCCTCGCCACGGACCAGGCCGACCTCCCCGTGTCGAATGCCAAGGGCGCCGGTTCCTTCGCCGACCTCGGACCGGTGCGCACTTTTCCCGGCCGTGAACTGATCGGCTCGAAGTACCGCCGGCCGCTGGAGGTGGTACCGCTGCCGGAAGATCAGCGTTCCAGGGAAGTGATCGGGGCGGAGTTCGTGTCGGCGGGAGATGGATCGGGACTGGTTCACATCGCCCCGGCGTTTGGTGCCGACGACCACGCGGCGGGACGGGAGCATGGGCTGGCGCTGGTACGGCCGGTCGCCGCCGACGGCACGGTCACCGGCAGTGAGTGGCCGGCCATCGAGGGGCAGTTGGTTACCGCCAAGAGCACCAACGATACCATCATCCAGCGGCTCAAGGATGACGGCCGGTGGCACTTGACGGAGCCGCACAAACACACCTATCCCCATTGCTGGCGCTGCCGCAGTCCGCTCATCTACTACGCCCGCGATTCGTGGTTCGTCAGGACCACGGCCGTGAAGGACCAAATGTTGGAGCGCAATCAGGCGGTTGGCTGGCACCCCCCTGAGGTGGGCAGCGGGCGTTTTGGTGAGTGGCTCGAGAACAACGTAGATTGGGCTCTGTCACGCGACCGCTACTGGGGCACGCCGCTCCCCGTCTGGGTGTGCCAAGACGATCCCGAACACGTGAAGGTCATTGGCAGTTATCAGGAGTTGGCCGAATCGTGGGGACGTCCACTTCCCGAGGCGTTCGATCCGCACAAGCCGTTCATCGACGATTATGAGTGGGCCTGCGAGTGCGGCGGCACCATGCGGCGCACCCCGGAAGTCATCGACACCTGGTTCGACTCCGGGGCCATGCCCTTTGCCCAGTGGCACTACCCGTTTGAGCACACCGAAGAGTTCCAACAGCACTTTCCCGCAGATTTCATCTGTGAGGGAGTCGATCAAACCCGGGGATGGTTCTACTCGCTCCTGGCCATCGCCACCACGGCCTTCGACAGCTCCTCCTACCGGAACGTCATCGTCAACGAAATGGTGCTCGACCCCGCCGGGCAGAAGATGTCCAAGAGTCGTGGCAATGTGGTGGATCCGTGGGAAGTGATTGAGAGGTTCGGCGCTGACACGGTGCGGATCTACCTCCTGGCTTCGAGTCAGGTTTGGCTTCCCAAGAAGTTCGATGAGCGGGTGATCCCGGAGGTCGCGGGAGGATTTTTCGACACGCTCAAGAACACTTACCGATTTTTTGCGCTCTACGCCGGAGACTGGACGCCTGGTGGGGAAATCGGCGACCCACTTCTGGTAGACCGATGGCTCGACAGCCGGCTCAACGCCACCATAGCCCGGGTCAACGAAGCCTGGTCGGGATACGACGTGACAGCCGGTGTCAGAGCCATCATGGAATTCGTGGTCGACGACCTATCCAACTGGTACGTGCGCATCAACCGGAACCGTTTCTGGGCGCCGGATTCGGCGGCGGACCCGGTGGCCCTCGACGCGCTGTACCGGACGCTGGTCGCCGTCAGCCGGATGCTGGCGCCGGCGGCCCCGTTCGTCAGTGACTGGCTCCACCGGGCTCTGGTTGGAACCTCGGTCCACCTGGCGCGTTTTCCGGTAGTCGACGCCGAGCGGGACGAGCCGCTCGAACTGGCCATGGACGCCGCCCGGCGCGTGGCGTCGCTTGCCCGAGCCGGCCGGGAAGAGGCCAACCTGAAGGTGCGGCAGCCGGTAGCGCGGCTTCAGGTTGCCGTGCCGCGGGACGTACCCCGCGAGGAGTTCCGGACTTTGTTCCCGCTCATCCAGCATGAGGTAAACGTAAAGGTGATCGAGTTGGTCGACTCCGATACGGACCTCGTCCGACTCCGGGCCAAGCCGAATTTCCGGTCGTTGGGCAAGCGTTTCGGGAAGCGGACGCCTGTGGTGGCCAAGGCAGCCGCCCGTCTTACCCCGGAGCAGCTACGCGAACTGGAAGACGGGGGAACCGCCACGCTGGAAGTGGACGGCGAGGCAATCGAGTATCTTGTGGAGGACGTGACCGTCGAGCGGGAGGTGACGAGCGACTGGGTAGTGCAGTCTGCCGGCCCCTTCGTGGCGGCGCTCGATCCGGAGCTGACGGACGACCTCCGGCAGGAAGGAATGGCCCGCGAGGTGGTGCACCGGGTGCAGCGACTTCGCAAGGAGGCCGGGTACGATTACACTACCCGGATCGCGATCGCTCTGGATGGGGCCGAAGAGGTACTGGCGGCGGTCGGAGCGCACGCGGATTTCGTGGCTGGAGAGACGCTGGCGCGCCGACTCGATGTTGGAGAACGCGCCGAGGCACCAGATGTGGAAGCGGACGTGGCCATCAACGGGTCCACGGTTACGGTAGGTATTCAACGATTCGAGTGAACGGTCCGGGTAGCCGGATTACCGAGGAATGGAATCACCATGAACAAGAAGCAGCGGACCCATATTGAAAAGCTCCTCATCCAGGAGCGGGAACGCGTCATGAAGGAAATCGGTCATTATGACGAATCGTTTTCCACGACCCTGCAGGCATCAGACGGTGACCTGTCGTCCTATTCGTTCCACATGGCCGATCAGGGTACCGACGCCATGGAGCGAGAAAAGCAGTTTCTGATGGCATCG
>JBDHMR010000059.1:0-8052 GCA_039656035.1 Gemmatimonadota bacterium | reverse complement strand
CTCGCTAACGATGGGCTGGAGTGGATCCCTTTCCTTATATAGGGGAATGTTCACGATATAGGGGAATGTTCACGAATTGCCTGGCCCCGACGCCGGTGACGGCGCCGAGGCTCAAGCCACGAGCAGGTCAGCCGGCGTCTGAGACCGCCGCCTTGGCGGCCGACGCCACACCCATCATGCCCCAGCCACCCATGATGAAGTAGATGCCTACCAGCGTGCCAACCAGCCACGCCCCCGACACTGGCCACTGGCGCCAGACCATGATGCCGAGCAGCAGGCCCACCGCGCCACTGAAGACGGTCCAGCCCCAACCCTTGATCGGCTTCATGCCGAAGCCGACGATCAACTCACCGACGCCACTGATGACGAAATAGAGCGCAAGGATCCAGGTGATGGTGGCCAGGCCCGCTCCTGGGCGGGACAGCAGGTAGCCACCGACGACGATCGCCACCAGCCCGCCGAGCAGGGCCAGCACTCCGGCCCCGAACGAGCCGCACTTGAAGGCGCCGAAGAGCCGGACGATGCCGGCCACGAGGATCATGATACCAATGAGCATCACGATCCCCACGCCGGTAATGAGCGGTGATCCCAACGCCATAATGCCGACGATGATCTGCACGACGCCGAGCATTGTGAGCAGGCCTGCGTTGCTGCGAGCCTCAGACACCCAACCCTGTGAATCCGCCATGGAAGTCCCCTCCAGAAATGGTGAACATCGAGTCGGCCAACTCGATCAGTATTCGGCGCTAGGCGGCCGAAGACCCAAGAGGCCGATAGCGTAACACGCGGGAACGTGTCTGTCCATGGATGCACTGGCGAGGCTAAGAGGATGGGCGCGCCATGATCGCCTGGGACTCGACCGGGCATTACTGGACAGGGTCCCCTGGAACGGTACCTTAGTCTCATTCCAGAGGACAACACAACAGGGATAGTACTATGCGATTCCCCATCCATCTCCCGCTGCTCGGCGCCGCTTGCCTGGGGCTGGGGGCAGCTCCGGCTTTGGCCCAGGACTCTGCTCCCGATCCAGCTGATCGCAAGGTCTATTTCGGCGAGCAACACATGCACACCCGAAACTCCTTCGACGCGTTCACGCTCGGTGTGGGAGCGACGTGGGAGGATGCCTATCGGTATGGGCGCGGCGAGGAGATCACGCTCTCCACGACCGGGGAGAAGATCAAGCGCGGAACGCCCTACGATTTCGTCGCCATCACCGACCACTCTGAGTATTACGGTGTGCTCAAGGATCTGGTCGATCCGAGCAGCCCGCTGTCACAGTCGGAATTCGCCAAAGGGTTTGCGTCGGGTATCGCTGACCCCTCGAAGGGTGGCCAGTATGTCAGCCAGCTGATCGGTACGCTGCTGAACAACGACCCGATGTCGGAGTACATCGAGCCCGCCCTGCGGGTGTCGAACTGGAAGAAGTTCATCGAGACGGCGGACAGGTTCAATGATCCCGGTACGTTCACGACCCTCTACGCCTATGAGTGGACCTCGATTCCGAACGGTCAGAACATGCACCGCAACGTGTTCTTCCGGGAGGTCCCAGCAGTAGTCCCATTTTCGGCATTTGATTCCCAATTGCCCGAGAACTTGTGGACCTATCTCGAAATCCAGCGCACTCAGGGCATCGAGACCTTCGCCATCCCCCATAACAGCAACGTGTCCGACGGCTGGATGTTCTCCCCCAATGCGCCAGTAGCGGTTGCTGGTGGATTTCTCGGTCTGCCGATGGATAAGGCCTACGCGCGCCGCCAGCAGTTGAACGAGCCCCTGTTCGAAATCCTCCAGCTCAAAGGTCAGTCGGAAACCCACCCGTGGCTGTCACCCAATGACGAATTCGCCAACTTCGAGATCTTCCCGAACATGATCAATGTCGGCCTGCCCAGCCAGATCAAGCACGGCTTCTACCGTCAGGGGCTCGGCGAGGGCTTCAAGATCGAGAAGAGGACCGGCTTCAACCCCTACAAGATGGGCCTCGTGGCGGGCGCGGACGTGCATTCGGGCTATCAAGCCAACGAGGAGTTCAACTTTCACGGCGGCCACGGCGAGGTCGATGACACGCCACAGAAACGGCTGAACCCGAATATGACTCCGGCGGGGGTGCGCGGTCCCATCCCCAGCAGCGCCGGCGCCACCGCCGTGTGGGCCGACGAGAACACCCGGGCCGGCATCTTCGACGGCATGCAGCGCAAGGAAACTTACGGCACGTCCGGCACGTTGATCAGGCTTCGCGTCTTCGGCGCGTGGAACTTCGCGGAGGACATGGCGGATAGCGATGATTTCGCCCGCCAGGGTTACGCCTACGGCGTCCCCATGGGAAGCGATCTCCCGGCCATGCCGGCCGGAGCGGGCGGGCCTACTTTCGCGATCCAGGCGCTCAAGGATCCGGCGAGCGGCAACCTCGACCGTATTCAGATCGTCAAGGTGTTCCTCGACCAGCGCATGAACCGGTCGGTGGAAAAGATCTACAACGTGGCGCTGGCGGACGGCCGGACGGTGGCAGCGGACGGCAGCGTGGCGCCGGTGGGCAACACGGTCGACGTCACAACCGCCACCTACACCAACGACATAGGTGACGCCATGCTGACGGCGCTGTGGACCGACCCGGACTTCAACCCAGCCATTCGGGCCGCGTACTACGTGCGAGTGCTGGAGATTCCGACGCCGCGCTGGAGTACCTACGACGCGGTCCGCAGCAACCTGCCGTTGCCGACCATCGTGCCGGCCACGATCCAGGAGCGTGCCTATTCGTCGCCGATCTGGTACACCCCGGCGAACTAGGCGAGGGCAGCCCAAACCGTGCTTCTGGGAGACTGTTGTGTCAACCCCAAGTCGCTACGGGTTGCCCCACGCTGACAGCTGATAGCCGAACCACTAGATAGAGAGAAAACAAATGCGCCACGCCACCATGCTTCTAGCAGGGCTGGTCATCGTCTCCCCAGCATTCGCTCAGGACGCTCCCGACCCGGCCGACCGCCAGGTCTACTTTGGCGAGCAGCACCTGCACACGCAGGACTCACCCGACGCTTTCATGATGGGAACGCGCAACACGCCCGATGACGCGTACAATTTCTGCAAGGCCTACCCATCGTGAAGAACACCTCCGGCGACACGGTCCAGAAGCGGACGCCGTACGATTGGTGCGCGGTAACCGACCATGCCCTGTATCTCGGCATCATGCCGCAACTGTTGGACCCGAACTCGGCCGTATCCAAGGCTGCGGCCAACGACCCCATCGTGGCGCTGATCAAAGCCGGCAAGGGGGATTCAGCATTTGGGGTGCTTGCAGTCGGGGCGGCGACGAACAATCCCGACAAGGATTTCCTGGATTCGGACGTCATGCGTTCGGTCTGGCAAGCCCATGTCGACATCGCCAACAAGCACTACGAACCCGGCAAGTTCACGACGCTGATCGCTTTCGAGTGGACATCAATCCCCGAGAATCAGAACCTGCACCGAAACGTGTTCTTCCGGGACAGTATCGGCCCGGCGGCGGTCTTCTCGTCGTTTGATTCCGATCGTCCCGAAGACCTGTGGACCTACCTCGAGGTCCAGCGCGCTGCCGGGCATGAGGCCTTCGCCATTCCGCACAACGCCAACCTCAGCAACGGCTTGATGTTCGCGCCGAGAAATTCCCAGGGGCTGCCCATCACCGCACGATACGCCAAGCGCCGCTCCCTGAACGAGGTTGCCACCGAGATCCTCCAGACCAAGGGTCAGTCCGACACCCACCTTGGGTTGTCCCCCTACGACGAGTTCGCCGGCTTCAACGTGGAATACAAGCATCTGATCGGGACCAACCCACCGGTCCTCGGGCGACTCGACTATAGCTACGTCCGCCAGGCACTCATCAACGGCGTCGGCTATCAGGAGATGCTGGGCGAAAACCCGTTCAAGCTGGGGATCGTCGCAGGCGCCGACGCTCATACCGCCTTCTCGGATAACGAGGAATTCAACTACACCGGTGTGCACGGCACCAACGACTACACTCCCGAAATCCGGCTGGCCCGGGCACACCAGACGGCCGGCGAGCCGACGATCAACTTCGGCACACCGGGCGCCACAGGCATCTGGGCCGACGCCAACACCCGCGAAGGCATCTTCGACGGCATCCAGCGCAAGGAATCCTACGGGACGTCGGGACCGTTGATCAGGGTCCGGTTCTTCGGCGGCTGGAACTTCTCCGACACCGTCCTGGACGACGCCGACTGGGTGTCCCGGGGTTACTCCAACGGCGTTCCCATGGGGCAGGACCTGCCGGCCAGGCCCGCCTCGGCGAGCGTGCCGACGTTCATCGTGTGGGCCATGAAAGACCCCGCGAGTGGCAATCTGGATCGTGTGCAGATCATCAAGGGCTGGTACAAGAACGGCTATCCGCAGGAGCAGGTCTACGACGGCACCTGGTCCGACAATCGTGTAGTCAACCCCGAAACTGGCAAACTGCCGTCAGTGGGGAACACGGTCGACATCAGCACCGCGACCTACACCAACGACATCGGCGACAGTCAGCTGTTCGCCGTGTGGTCAGATCCGGACTTCGATCCGTCACTCCACGCCGTATATTACGTCCGCGTCCTGGAGATTCCCACGCCGCGCTGGTCGACCTACGACGCAGTCACGCTTGGCGTCGCACCGCCCACTGGAGTCCCAGCCTCCATCCGTGAACGGGCCTGGTCGTCGCCCATCTGGTATACACCGGATCCGTCACTGGTGACGAAGGCGCCGGCCTATCCGCATCTAAGGCAGGTATTTGAGTGAAAAAGGCGAGGGCGGCGAGCGGGGCAGCCCGAGAGATTTCACGTCTTGGTCTTCTTTGAAATAGCCAGGGCACCACGCAGCCAAGAGCCGACAGCCGATAGCCGAAAGGATATGAGAGAGTGACCGACATGAAGATCGACGGAAAACACCGCCGCACGCTCCAGGAACTCTTTGCCCACCCGATCTCGATGAACATCGATTTCTGGAAGGTGGTCAATCTGTTCGAGGACCTGGGCGCCGAGGTGCTGGACTCGAAGTCCGGGGTCAAGGTGAAACTGAACGGGGTCGAGCGGAGATTTTCCCAGCCGCGCAAGAAGAACATCGACAGCAAGGACGAGGTCCTGGCGATCCGGGACTTCCTCAAGGAAGCCGGGGTCACCCCGGAGACCGTCACGACCTGACATCCCAAAGGAGAAACTGGAAGTTGGGGTGGACAGTCAGTAGGATTCTAGTAGCGGCGAAGACCGGGGACAGGCCTGGTCTTCGCCGCTCTGATACATGGGGCTCAAGAGTCGGACGAAGGAGAAACTAGTGCTCTCTGGTTTGCGACAAGGCATCGTGAAGACGGTCAGGCAGCCGTTGGTTCAATTCCTCGTTCTGGGGACCGTATTCTACGGCCTCTACGCCTGGCGTGGCGGGAGCGGCGCGGGAGAGCCCGACAAGGTCATCCTGGTCACGGCTGTGGAAGTAAGCCGACTCGACGCCGCCTGGCGGGCGCGCTGGAACCGGGCGCCGACACAAGAGGAGCTCACGGGAATCGTGAAGGACTATGTGCAGGAAATCGCTCTCTATCGACACGCGGTGGCGATGGGACTGGACCAGAACGACGCCGTCGTTCGCCGCATGCTGGGGCGCAAGCTCCTGGGCCTTGCCCAGAATTTGCTGGAGTTCAGCCTGGCGCCCACCGATCAGGACCTCAGGACCTACTTCGACGAAAACGTGGAGCGGTATCAGCCTCCGGATCTCATCACCATCACAACGCTGTTCATCGATCCGGACAAGCGAGGTGACGAGACCCTGGAGGACGCCCAAGCCATCCTGGACACACTGCGCTCGCTGGGAAGACCTACCGATGGGGTGGCGGCCCATGGGGATCCGTTCATGCTCCAATCCTATTACCCCCAGAAATCGAACGCGGAGATCGCCAGGCTGTTCGGCCAGGGCTTCTCCGGCCCGGTGTTCGACCTCGCGCCCGGCGAATGGCACGGGCCGGTGTTGTCGGGATATGGAGTGCACCTGGTGTATGTGCACCAACTGGTGGAATCCCCCGCACCGGATTTTGCCGACGTCCAGGAGCAGGTGAAACAGGAATGGTTGGAAGCCAAGCGAAGAGAGCTCCAGGAGCAATACGTGAAAGACGTCATTGACAGCTACGACGTGGTGTTCGAAGACCTGCCCGACCCGGCACCGGTCGAAGAAACCGAGACCCCGCAGGAGCCGGCGCAATGACGTTCCAGTCGAACCGCCGTTCCCTTGGCGTCGCGGGAATCGCCATCGCTTTGGCAGTCGCCGCTCCCACGGCGGTGGCCGACGACGTGCGCCCGGTGCAGGTCATGGTGAGGGAGCTTCCGTCGGGCGCGTTCGACGTCCAGTGGAGCGTTCCCAAGGTGATGCCGCCGCAGGCCATGCCCGGACCGCGGCTCCCAGAACAGTGCCGTCCCGAAGGACCGCGCACGTTCATCGATCACCCGACCGCCTGGCTCACCCGCCAGGTATACCGCTGCCCGGACGGCCTGGCCGGCAAGTCCCTGGGAATCAGTTTCCCGTCCGTCAACATGGGGTTGTCCACGCTTCTGAGAGTGGAATTCCTTTCGGGTGAGCGCTATGCCCATCTGCTCAACCCCGGGGAGGACTCCTGGCAGATTCCGCAGGCGGCCGGCGGCGGATTTCCCGAGTTCCTGCGTGAGGCGCAACGGGCGGCGCTGAGTGGTGTGAACCTGTTCCTCGACGACTGGGTGTATCTGGCCCTCGTCGTGGCACTGTGCCTGCTGGGTGGAGTGCGGATCACTGTCCGGCTACTGACCGTATTCCTGGTGGCTCAGGTGGCCGCCGTGGTCTTTGGTTCGATCTCAGGGGTGCAGTTGGCGGCGCCTCTGGCGCAGATCGGCGTGGCCCTCGCCGTGGTGCTCCTGGCCACGGAGGCGCTACGGCCGCCGGACGGTCGGAATCAACTCGGAGCCATCGCCATAGTTGCCGGAGTGGTGCACGGCCTGGGACTCCACAGCCTGGTATCGGCGGCGGGGGTGGACGGCCCCAGCGTCTTCTACCTCTTCCTGGCAGCCGTGGGGCTGGATGCCGCGCTGCTGGTGTCGGTGTTGCTGGTGTCGGCAATCGGTCGGTTCACCGCCAGCCGGTTGGCCCATCCACGGTTCGCCAAGGCGGCGGCCTATGGCACCGCCGGCGTGGCCTTCGCCCTCGCCCTCACTGCCCTGACCAGCGGCCCGGCCACCTCGGCCAAGGATTCCGAGCGCCAATTGGAATTGCCGCGAATGTTGGCCGCATCAGGTGGCACGGCGCTTTATCGGCCTGAGCCCAGGCCCGGAAATCGGGATCGAGGATCAAAGCGCCGTCAAGGAGCGCATCGGTGAACTCGTGGCAACGCGCGCTTCTCTGACGATCGATGGAGAGATTCGCGAACCCGTCACTCAGCGGATCGATTTCATTACGCTCGATGACAAGGGAGTGCTACCGCGGGCCACGCCGGTTCCCGAACCGATCGAAACGGCATGGATAGGCGTCAGCGCGATGTACCTGACCGCCGCCACGGCCCAGGATGTTTCGCTCACCTGGGGCTTCGGCGACGTGGTCACCGCGATTCCCGCCACCGTGACCGACCCCGAATTGTCACGTTCGACCGTGCTAACGCCCGGTCAACCCGTTCTCCGGTGGGACAACGAACTGATCGAAGATCCCGTGCCCACCGTGTCCACCATCGCGGTTGAGCCGACCTGGCTCACGGTGCCCCTTTGGTCTCTGGCGCCACTCGCCGCGTCACTGTTCTTCGCCATCGGCGTAGTGCGTCGTCACCGGCCGGCACTATCCCTGGCGCTCTCGCGGGTGATGCTCGTCGTCGCCGTGCTCCTTGGCCCGTTCGGCAACCTGACGATAGCCGTTCCCTGGTCCGCCGGCTCCGCGCCCAGCGCCAGCCAGGCCAAGCGCATCCTGGCCGGGGTGCTCCCCAACATCTACCGCGCGTTGGAGTTTCGTGAAGAATCCGTGGCGTTCGACCGCCTGGCCCTGAGCATGACCGGCGAGACCCTGACCGACGTCTATCTCGAGCACCGCAGAGTG
>JBDHMR010000058.1:0-9246 GCA_039656035.1 Gemmatimonadota bacterium | reverse complement strand
AGGGCTCGGCAGAGCCTCGGCTTCCATCCCCAGGCCGGATGGCCATCCCACCTGGTTCGTCAAATGGAGCGCTGCGAGTCCGGTCGGGTCGCGGACCGACCTTTCGCACTGCACCCCGAGGCGCCACTTCGAGGTGGGTGAAGCACGCGACTGGCTTCACCAGCCTGGAAGAGTGTGATCACCGGGATCGACAGCCACCTGAGCCCTTGAATGCGTCGGCGGCCTCCCCCGAATTCCCCTCCAGACACGTTCGTTGGTCGTACCCGAAACACAGAGGCGTCGAACCGTTTCCAACGATCGTGCACTCAAGATACCAGTTAGCCAAAATCGTGCAAGTGCCTGTCTTTCTTCGGGTTACGGCACTCGACCTGTGGAAAAAATGTGGACGCAAACAAGAGATTCAGTGTAGGTTTTCCATCACATCTCCACAGGATGTGGAGATGTGGACGTTGCATTGTCCACAACAAATGTGGGTTTGTCGGTAACTTGGGAGGTGGTGGTTAGGAGCCGGCGGGCTTGACGTAAATGCCTAGTGCCTTGTAGTAGCCGGCTACCACCCCACCATAGAGTCGGATGTCCCCGGTGATCGATTCGGCTTCGCGGGGACCCTCGGGCCGGATTCGTTCCGCGTTCTCAGGGGTGGCAAGCTCATCCCAAGTGGCTTCGCAAGCATTGAGCGACCGCTCGATCGAATCCATGGCCTGGAGCAGTTCGTTCTGCCGCATAGTTCGGTATTCGTCGCCCCAATCGTCAGCCTTAACTACCCTACGGGCCGGCCCGACGTTCCGAAGCGACCTGATACAGGCGTTCTTGATCGTCTTCCCCCGGGAATAGAGCAGCTCGGGAGACGCTGAAGCGTTTCCGCGGGCGAACTGAGCGGCGGCGGCCTGGACAGTATGAAGTGAGTCCCGCAGCACTACCAAAATGTCACGGACGTCACGCCGCTCGGTGCCGAGCGTGTCGTTGGTCACCACCATTTGAGCTTGGAGCGGTGCAGCGGCGACCAGCAGTCCCACAGCTACCACCAGCAGCCTCACGACTCGAGACCCACTTCTATGTACCGGTAGGATTCCTCGCCGTCGACTGGGCAAAACAAGCAACCGGCTGCCGAGGCGGCGAACCACCCGACAAAGAGCGGCCGGGGACTTTCGAGTTCCTGAAGGATGGCTCCCAGCCAGCGCCGAACATGCCGAACCTCGGGTGCCCGCTGACTCAGGAGCGACACCAAGGCGCCCGACCCGGCCGTGGCCCGGAGAAAGTGGGCTACCGCGTGGGCCCTCTGGTGGAACTCCACAGCCTTGACGCCGGGTTCATCGAACAGGAGGGCCCCTTCCGCGTGATCCATGGGCGGGGCGTCCATCCGTGGTCCGAGATACACGTAGCTGCGCCGCTCTCCATTCCGGCGCTCAACCACGGCGGCGGCTGTTTCGGAGGTCAGTCGGCTGGCGTGTAGCAGGTCGTCATCGAGGATGATCCCAACGGCGGCGGTCCACTCCAGGGCGGGGAGGGCGTTCTCAACCGGACAGCCGACGGTGTCGTCAAACGCCAGGAGCCGCGGAGCCTCGCCGGCGCAGTGCATGAAATGGGAGAGGCCGTCGGCCCGGTCCACGAATGTCCTGATGGTCAGGGTCTGCGGCGTGGTCATCTTGACAAGGTAAATAGGTGGCACCAAAGGAGTAAGTGGGCGGCCACCTTCCGGCTGAAGAGAGTCCGGTCTACTATTCAACAGGGAGGCGGTCTGGATCAATCATGCTGGTGACTTGGAACAGCTTCGTTTCGCCTGTGGGGGCGTTGACGCTGGTGGAATGTGCCAGCGGCCCGCTGGTGGTGGAGTACGCCGCCAGCTCTCGAGGTAGCAACTGGGCCGAGCGGCTGCGCCAGGGACGCCCGGGGATCAACATCGAGGTGGGACCCTGCCCCCAATTGGAACGCTGGCTCGAGGGATATTTCCGAGGGCGTCCCCGCTCGTTCCCCTACCCGGCGCACTTGGCCGACTTCTTCCGAACTGATCCCGCCAGTGAAGCCGTGTGGCGCCTCCTGTGCGATATCCCGCTCGGCGAGACCCGCAGCTACGAAGACATAGCCCAGGGCAGCGGGCAACACCCGCGCCGGGCTGGACAGATCATCTCGGCCAACCCACTGAGCATCTGCATCCCATGTCATCGGGTGGTTGGGAAGAACGGCGACCTCGTGGGGTATGGCGGCGGCCTGAAGCGCAAGCGATGGTTGCTGGATCACGAATTGCGAACGAGCGGGCTGGTGCTGTCATAACCAGTCGACTGATGTGGCTGTGCGGAATTGCCATCCTGGTAATGGCACCGTCCGTGGCCGCGCAGACACCAAGCTGGACCCGTCTACCCAGCCTGCGGTTCTTCGGCTTTCGAGTCGGCACCCCGCTCGAGACCACCGCCAAGCGGGTCGATGATCTCGCGGGCACGGCCATTGCCTGTGGGCGATCGACTGTCGATCAACGGGTCTTGGACTGCCGTTCCACGTTCCCCGATCCCATCACCTCCGATCCGGTAGAATTGTGGCTCTCCGCCTTGGACAGCCTGGTGGCGGTGCTGACCGTTTCGGGATCGGTGTCCCCCGTCCAGTTCCAGGCGTGGAGATCATCGTTGGTGTCGGCCTACGGCGAGACGGCGGTGGTCCGGCAAGGGTCCCAATCGATGCTTCAGTGGGTCCGGCACCGTCAGATGTTGCGGCTGACGTGGCGCGAATTCAGCGACTCCACCGTGGCTTCGGTGTCGTTGATCGATGGTCCCATTCTGGATGGTTGGGATCGTCGAGACGACACCCTGGATCCGTGACGGGCGGGGATTGCCATCCCCAGGACGGGTTACTAACCTAGATTGACCCCCAGCGCAAAACCTTCCTAAGTCATACATCGGGTCATCGTTGCTCCGGTCAGTCACGGCGACCGGGTGTTCATTGAGTGACCTTCAGCGAGGAGCAGAGAGTGGCCCATGTCCCGCTTGGCCGGCATCGCGCCAGCCGTCGCGCACTGCTTCCAGCCTTGTGCGGCGGATTGATCATCGCCGCGGCCTGCTCTCAGCAAAGTGGACCCATCAGGATAGGCGTCTCGGCCAACTTCCAGGACGTCAACATGGCGCCCATGCTCGATGGCGCCCGGTTGGCTGTCGAAGAGATCAACGCGAGTGGCGGCGTAAACGGCCGGCTTCTCGAACTGGTCGAGCGCGACGATCACGAGAATCCGGATTCCGCGGTGACGGTGGCCACGGAGTTCTACCACGACGGCGCCATCGTCGCCGTCATCGGCAACGGGTTTTCCGGGCTGACCTTGGCCACGGCTCCGGTCTACAACGGCGGCGCCAATCCGGTGGTGCAGATCTCTCCAACCGCTTCCGCTCCGGCCATAAGCAACGCCGGGCTCTTCACCTTCCGGATGTGTCCCAGCGACTTGGCGCACGGCAGCGCTTTGGCCCGATGGGCCCGTGACGGACTCGGCTACCAGCGCGGCGCCGTGCTCTACGGCAACGACCCCTACGGTCGCGGGGTACGACAGGCATTCATTGCCGAGTTCACGGCCGTTGAAGGGCAGGTTCTGACCGCGGACCCCTACGTGGGATCTCCTCCGAATGTGGGGCCGTACCTCGACCGGATCGTCCAGGACGGCAGGGCCGAGTTCATCGTGTTGGCAGGATATCTCGACGCAGCCGAGTACATCCTGACGGAAATACGGAACCGGGGGATCACCCTCCCGTTGATGGGGGGCGACGGCATCGAGCGGATAGAGCGACAGGGAGCGCTGGCCGACGGCACCTACGTCACGGCTGCCTACATGTCATTGATCGAGACGCCCAGGAATGATCAGTTCGTCGATGCTTGGTCCAGATCCTATCCGGAAAGCGATCCGCCGAATCTGTCCGCGGCTGGAGCCTACGACGCCGTCTATCTCATCAGCCAAGCCGTGGCAGAGGTCGGATCCGACCGAGCCTTGGTTCGGGATGCCATAGCCGCAGTGGGGAACGGCCGACCGGCGTTTGAGGGTGTCATCGGCACCATCGGATTCGACACCAATGGAGACGTGACGACGCCCAACGTCTATGTCGGCTTGGTGCGGGATGGAGCGGTGCGGCTGGCGGGAGGAAGCGAGTGAAGTTCTTCAACAGTCTCCGCGTCCGGATCGGCAGCGGCATGGCCACGCTGATCATCCTGGGAGGATTCATTACGCTCCTGGCCGTGCAGGAAAACCTTCGTCTGAGCGGGGCGGTCAACGATGAGCTGAGACTCCTCAGCGAAAGCCAGCTTACCACCAACGGACTCATTCGGTCGGTCATGAAGGAGATCCGTGCGGCGGAGCAGTATCTCCTGTCGCCGAGCACCAGCGCGCGTGACGAATTCCTGACCAGCAGTGACTCGGCGTATTACTACCAGAGCCAGTTCCGCCAACTGCGGGGGATCCCTACGGAAGATCAGTTGGCCATCAACAACATCGCCGCGGGGCAAGCCGACATAGAGGTGTTGTACTCCCTGGCCCACGCGTTGGCGGATCTCAGCCGGCCCGCCGCCGCTCTGGACATGGCGGCGAGTGCCCGGATGCCGGCGGACACCCTCCTGATGGAACTCCAATCACTGGCCGGCGCTCGCAGCAGATCGGCAACTACCAGGTCGAGGGAGTTGCAGGAATCGACACGCCAACGGCAGCTCTACATGGGGATCGGGTTCCTCCTGGTGGCCGGCCTGGGAGTATTGCTCACGGCAACCACCGTGCGGTGGGTCTCGGGCGATCTCCGCCGACTGTCCACCGTGGCTGAGCGTTTCGGGGCGGGAGACCTGCGTCATATGGACGTCGGCGCCCTGCCGAGGGAAATCGTACCGCTGGCCGAGTCCATGAGCACGATGAGTGAAAAGCTGCGGTCGTTGGTGGTCGCCGTCAGGACCGAGTCAGGCAACATCTCAACCAGCGCGGGGGATTTCTCGGCCATGAGCGAAGAGCTGGCCGCGTCCAGTAGTGAAATCTCCACGGCCATGGTCAGGGTGTCGACCAGCGCCGAGGAACAGGTACAAGGCATGCAAGTGGCCGACCACATGCTGGATCAGATCAAAGAGTCGTCCAACGAGAACCTCGAGGAAGCCATCCAACTAGACACGCTCGGCGGCACTGTGCAGAAACTAGCCGGGCAGCATCACGCCGATGTGTCGGCTGCCAGCCAGGCGCTACTCGATGTCCGTGAGTTCGTTCAAGGAACGGCCCAACAAGTCAACGAACTCAACCGACTGTCCGAATCCATCACCGAATTCGTGGACTTGATCAAACAGATCAGTTCCCAAACCAACCTGTTGGCATTGAACGCCGCGATCGAAGCGGCCCGCGCCGGCGAGCACGGACGTGGGTTCGCCGTGGTAGCGGACGAAGTTCGAAGCCTGGCCGACTCCAGCGCCGATGCTGCTGAGGAAGTCACCAAGACCGTCAGCCATATCCGGCAGCAGGTCAAGGAAGTCGCCGATACCATGCAAGTCGGCAGCGACAAGGTCCGCGGCGTCGAAACGGTGGCAGAGGCGGCGGCCGGAGCGTTGGACGACATCGCCAAATCCGTGCAGGGGATCCGTGACTCGGCGCGGCGGGTGACTACCTCCGCCGGGGAAAACCGTACCGTGGTAGATGAGATGACCAAACGCACCAGTGCTGTCGCCACAGCGGCCAGCGAACATGCATCAGCGAGTGAAGAGGTCTCGGCGGCGGCGGAGCAGCAAAGCGCGTCGACCGAAGAGATGGCGGCGGCGGCGGGAGATCTCCTGCAGGGAGCTCACCGGCTGGCCCAATTGGTAGAGCAGTTCAAGACGGAATAGTCCGCCGGGGATGCTACTTCTTGCGGGTGGGAGCCGCCTTGGTGGCACGGGATTTCCTGGCAGCCTTGGTCTTCTTGAGACTACGGCTTTTTGCCTTCTGATCCTCGTGGATATCGTCCAGCACCCGCTCCCCCTCATCGGGATCGAGCAGGCCCCGCCGGGTAGCGTAACGGACCATCTCTTCGGCGTCTTCAACCGAGAAATCGCCTATGCCGGCGCCCGCCCGGATCAGTCCAACCAGGGCGTCAGCTACCGGACTCCGGAGTACATTGGCGATGCCTGGAAGACTCTCCAACAGAGTCGACATCTGGGCGCCACCGAGTTCAGAAACCACGGTTCCCTCCTAGGAAGCCGTCTAATGGGCGGCAACGTACTAATTAGCCCCCATGCCAGTCAAGCGGTCTTTTTGGAGAACTAGGCCACTTTATGTGAAAAATTGTAGTAGTAGCTGAAACAACCCCGAATATATACCGAATAAACCCCATCACTCGACCACTATTACGCCTTCAACGCGATAGGCCCGGTGTGGCAAACAGTAAAACCGATAACTCCCGGGCGACAACCGAGGGACTCTGATTTCCAATACCTGCCCCTCACCCGTCAGGATCGGTCCACTCAAGAAGCTCATCCGCTCGGGGATGGCTGCGTTCAGTGCCGATTTGTCGGAGGATGCCATGCCGGTACTGTCGAAGACGACACTGTGAGGATGGCCGGACCGCACCACGAAACGGACCAGATCGCCCGGGGCCACCGTTATCCGCGCGGGATCGAAGCGAAATCGGCCCTCGGCCCGATCTCCCGTAATCTCGACCTCGTGGATCTCCTGAGCGGCGAGGGTGTCCCCGCTAGAGAGCGTCAGCGACAAGGCTAGCAAGAGGGTAGGTGAGTGTCTCATGATGGGACTCCTCAAAGTGTCGTGCGTCGAAGTTCGCATGTCCCTGAACTCCCCGCCTAGCCCAAGCCCATTCGGACCGGTAGATTGCAAAATGGCGAGATCTGGTGGAAAGTCCATCGGCTACCATCGCCGGAGAGGCCCCACATGGGTCGTAAGGGAATCAAGGAGTACCGGGCGCCGGAGGCCTTGGCTCTGATCTCTGCTGATCGAGACCGGGGAGAATTGGTATGCCCATCTTGCGGGGCAGCCACCATCGTCCGGACCCCGAAACGGAGTCCCAAGGGCGGTGGGGGCCAGATCACCCTGCACTGTACTTCGTGCGACCGGAATGCCATGTACATTCTCCGCCTGGCAGATGATTCGAGCCTCCCGGACTCCTGATTCACCGCGGTTACCTTCCTGACCCACAACTCCTCCCTCGCCGCGACAGACATTACACATGCCGTTCGTTTCAACCACTATGTCCCGGTCGGTCAAAGCACTGGTTATGGGAGCGATTTCGCCATCGGCTTCCTGGTATCCAGCTACTCGCTGGTGCAACTTCTGCTGGCGCCGTGGTGGGGGCGGATGAGCGACCGGATTGGACGCCGTCCGGTCATTCTCATCGGCCTCATCGGGAGCGCATTCTCATACCTCTTGTTCGCCTGGGCCGACACCTTCATGGTACTGCTGGCGTCACGGGTCATCGCCGGCGCCACCGGGGCCACGGTCAACGTGGCTCAGGCGTCTCTGGCCGACGGGACTCCTCCCGATCGCCGCTCCCAGGTCATGGGATTCATCGGGGCCAGCTTCGGCCTGGCCTTCATCGTGGGACCGGCGTTGGCCGGCATCACCAGCCGCCTGGGAGACGCTGCCCCAGGCTACCTGGCCGCGGCCCTCACGGGCGCCAACTGGCTGCTCGCACTGGCGCTGTTCCCGGAAACCAGGGTCAACCGGATAGTGACCGAGCAAACCTCGGGTCTCGACTGGCGCCGGCTGACGATGCCGTTCGGGGTGATCCTGTTCGAAACCCTCGCGTTCACCGTGATGTACGCTTTCTTCACGCTGTTCGGCGAACGGGTGTTGGGCTACGGGCGCGAGGAGATCGCCTACCTGTTCGTATTCATCGGTCTGATTACGGCGGTGGTCCAGGGCGGTGTCGTGGGATGGCTGGTGCCCCGGCTGGGTGAAATTCGACTGATGGTGCTCGGCAGTCTGTCGCTGGCCATCGGCCTAGGCTCCCTACCGTTGACCGTCGGCGAGTCGCCCACGTGGTTGATTCCGGCTCTGCTGACCAGCCTGTTCTTCGTGGCCGTCGGCACCGGTCTGGTGACGCCTACGGTGGCCGGGTTTGTCTCTCGGGTGACGGACCCCCGCGATCAGGGGCGCGCCCTGGGGCTGCTGCAGAGCACCGCGTCGACGGCCCGCATCCTGGGGCCGGTGGCCTTCGGAATCGTGAGCGGACTCGGTGGCGTGCGCGCGCCGTTCATGATTGCCTCGCTCATGGCGCTCATCGCCTTGGTTCTTGCGCTCAGAGCCGAACGGCTGGTCGTTCCCCATGAAAACGAAACCCCGGACGCTTAGCGGCGCCCGGGGTTGGTGACTCTTGATGCGCTTCGTTCTAATTCGGTTTCGAGAATAATCGACCCCAGCGCACTTCGGTAAAGAACGGCAACGGACGCCAGCTGGTCTGGTCGTAGCTGAAATACACGACCATGGGCGTTCCACGCACGTTGGCCCGTGGTAGAAACCCCCACATCCGGCTGTCGTGTGAGTTGTCCCGGCTGTCCCCCATGACGAAATAGGAGTCCGGTGGCACCTGGATGGGTCCCCAATCCTGAATGTCCGGACGGTAGGTATCGGGGTCTTTGTCGACCAGGTAGCGCATTTGCCATTGCCGCATGCGCTGACGCGATACTGGATCGGCCGAGGGGAGTGGATCGGAGTGGATGACGTATGGCTCCGGCACCCGGACGCCGTTGCGGATCAGCTGACCCGCTTCCATGGCGAGCGTGTCGCCCGGCATACCGATCAGCCGCTTGACCACCTTGATGTCTTCCTCGACAGAATCGAAGACGATGATTTCGTTTTGACGGGGTTCGCGAAACGCCGGCAGGCGCTTGTGGATCAGCGGAACCTCGGCGCCGTAGAGAGCCTTGTTGACGAACAGAAAGTCACCGATCAGCAGCGTTTGTTCCATGCTCCCGGACGGAATCCGGAACGCTTCCACCAGAAACGTCCGCAGCACGAACCAGACAACGAGCGCCACGGCAATCGACTTGGCCCAGTCCCATACCCAGGACAGGAACGATCGGGAAGACGCCGGAGCTTGTTTCTTGTCCTTACTCATTCAATGCACCGCTGCCGCCGAGGCTAGTCAACCCACTCGGCGATGAAGATGTTGGTTTCCCCTTCTTCCCGTCCGTTACGGTTCGAGGCCCAGACCAGTTTCGAGCCGTCGGGGCTGAACATGGGGAATCCGTCAAAATCCGCCCGGTCGGTGATCTGCTCCAACCCGGTGCCGTCGAGGTTGACCATGAACAGATCGAAGGTCCGGC